>JAGVLI010000233.1 GCA_020054355.1 Planctomycetales bacterium
AGGTCGCGCAGGATTTCGTCGCGCGTCACCGTGGCCACGCCGATCTTTTCCACTTCGAGGCCGCCCGCGATATTGGCGAGGCGAATGGCCGAATCGTAGTCCGCGCCGCCGGCCAAGGTCATGGCCAGCATGCTCAGGACCATGTCGCCGGCCCCGGTGATGTCGTAGACCTGGCGCGGGCGGGTCGGGAACGCCTGCTGCCGGCCGTCGCGATGCACCAGCGCCATGCCGTCCTTGTCCAGCGTGATGATGGCCGCTTCCAGGTCGAGTCGTTCGCGCAGCTGCTTGCCGGCGGCGAAGACCTGCTCCGGCGATTTCAGCTCTCCTCCCGTGGCCAGCCCCGCTTCCAGCCGGTTCGGCGTGATCGCCGAACAGCCGTGGTACTTGCGATAGTCGTCGCCGCGAATCGGATCGGCCAGCACGCGCACCCCGCAGGCCCGGGCGGCGGCGATGGTCGTGGTCATCAAGCCCGGTGTGCAGACGCCCTTGTCGTAATCGCTGATGAGGACGATGTCGGCGCGCGACAGTTGCTGCGAGATGACCTGCCGCATTTCCGCTTCGACTTCCGGCGGCACGGCAGCGCGGACTTCGTAATCGACGCGGATCATCTGCTGCGGATGCCGATGCTGCGCCCGGCCGATGAAGCGTTCCTTCACGGTGGTCGGCCGGTCGGGGCAAGGCACGACGCCATCGTGCTCGATGCCCAGGTCGGTGAGCATTTGCTTGACGCGCGCACCGTCGAAATCGGGACCGACGACGCCGACCAGGCATACCTTGGCGCCCAGCGCCCGCAGTAGGGTTGCCACGCTGCTGGCCCCGCCCAGGCGCTCCTCGCGCTTGTCGGCATGCAGCAAGATGACCGGCGCTTCCTGGCTGATGCGCTCGGCGTCGCCCCAGACGTAGCGGTCGAGCATTAAATCGCCCAGCACCAGCACGCGCGGCTGGCCCAGGCGCTGAACGAGGTCAATCAGATCGGCACTCATGGCGTCTTCTCCTCGTTTCCAGGCGGCGGAATCGCGCGGCGATGATCGCCCAGAAACGATTGGTTTCACAATGAATTTTGTCGCCGAACTAAACTGATAGCTGATAGCTGTCAGCTAATAGCTATCAGTCAATAGTTCGGTGGTTGGCCCATGCAATCAGGAATGTTCGAAAACGACTCAACCACTTTTCGGCATGGCCTTCACGCAGCCTGGGCCTGTTCCACGGTTCGCTGACCCGCCGCCAGTCCTTGCATCACCGCGACGTGCAGCAACGGCAGCATGATTTCGTGATGGCCGATCAGCTCGAAGCCCTCGGCGGCCGGCCTTTCGCGGACGTTCACCCGGTTGCGATACTGCGAGTGCTTGTCCACCGTCACGGAGACGAGGCCGTCGAGATCGTGGCCGAAGTTCCGCACCACGCTGACGGCTTTCAAGAACACTTCGGGCAGCACCACCGCCGAACCGAGGTTCAGCCAGACGCCGTGCGCCAACTGCGAGACGACCGTGCAGAGCCGGCGGAAGTCGAGCATCGAGGCTTCGCCCAGGGCCGCGCCGGAAACGTGCGGGTGCATGTGGACGATGTCGGTGCCGAGCGCGACGTGAATCGTGCAGGGAATACCCGCCTGATAGGCCGCCAGCACCAGGCTCTGCTCGGCGTGCGGGCAGTTCAGTCCTTCGAGATGCTTGCCCAGCGCCCAGCCGAGGCCGAGTTCGTCGGCAGCGCCGTTCTGGGCCGCTACCGCAAAGGCGTCGGCGGTTTAGCGGGCCATGCCGAACTTGCCTTCGTGCAAGGTCGCGCCCACGTCCTCGCTGGTCTTGCCCGCCAGCGCCAGCTCAAAGTCGTGAATGGCGGCCGAGCCGTTCATGACCACGGCCTTGACGATGCCCTTGCGCACCCAGTCGATCAGATACGGGCCGCAGCCGGTCTTGATGACATGCCCGCCCAGCGCCGCCACGATGGTTCGGCCGTCGCGATGCGCCCGGCAGAGATGGCCGCTAACCTTGCGGAGATCGTTGGCAGCCAGGCTGTGCGGCAGCGAATCGAGCCAGCCGCCGATGGTTTGATCCGGAGACACCGGCTTGCCCAGGTCCTCGACGAAGACCTTGCTGGGCCGGTTCATCAGCTCGTAGGTCTTCAGTCCGTGGAGATCGAAGGGCGGACAGGAGTGAACCCCGTCGTGGACGTGGAGCGCGCAATGGGATGCGTGGAGAGGGATCGACTGGTTCATGCGGCCCTCCTTGGCCTGCAAGGACGATTCGATTCAGCGAGCGGTGGCTCCTACGACCTGTTCCAGCTGGGCGTCGAACGTTTCCCGGCCCGCTTCCAGGTGCAGGCCGATGCGCAGCGCCCAGAGTTCCTTGCCGCCCAGCTGCGTCAGCCGTAGCTTCACCAGGTCTTTTTGCGTCGTGGCGACTACGGCGGCGTCTGGCTGCTTCCTCGCCCAGGCGTGCAAGTCCTGCACGTCGGCCCGGGTGTAAGCGTGATGGTCGGGAAACGTCCGGAATTCCAGCGGCGCCAGGCCCAGGGCCGTCAGGCTGCGGCGAAAGGCATCCGGGTTGCCGAGGCCGCAGAAGGCGCTGACCGGCCGATCCCGCAGTGTTTCCAGCGGCACTTCCCGACCGTCGGCGTCGATCCAGGCGAGCGGGCGATGCACGCTTTCGACCAGGGTCGCTTGCGGTGCATGTTGCTGGGCTTCGCAACGCAAGCGCTCCCGTGCATCGTCGGCCACCTGATCGCACCGGGTCAGTATGATCGCATCGGCCCGGCGCAGACTGGCTGGCCCTTCCCGCAATAATCCGCGCGGAAAGTGATGGTTGTAGCCCCACGGCTCCGTGGCATCGAGCAGGACGATATCGAGGTCGCGGGCCAGCCGGCGGTGCTGGAAGCCATCGTCGAGGATCAGCACTTCGCTTTCGAGTTCCGCGACGGCCAGCTGAGCGAGGGCAGCGCGGTCGGCGCCTTGCAGGTGCGGTACGTCCGGCAAGTTTTGCTCCAGGACCAGCGCTTCGTCGTTCCGCGCGCTGTCGTTGCTCGGGGGGCTAACGCCCCCCGCTCGCCCGTAGCCGCGGCTGAGGATCGCCACTTGCAGGTCGCGCTCCCGGTAGTAGCGGGCCACGTACTCGACGCAGGGGGTCTTGCCGGTGCCGCCCAGGGTCAGGTTGCCGACGCTGACCACGGGCACGGCGGCGCGGACGGTCTGCTTCCAGCCAAGCTCGTACAGTCGGTTGCGCAGCCCCATGCCCCAGCGATACGGGAAGCTGCAGGTCCACAGCCCGCAGCGCTGCATGCCCGGCCAGAACCCCCGGACCTGGCCGCTCACCAGCGTGCGATAGGCTTGCGGATCGACGATCAAGTGTGCCTGCAAGGTCAAGGGTGTGTCGGCCGAGGCTGTCGTTCCCGGCGCAGCCTGGGGCGGGAGATGTTATAGCCCGAAATTTCTTTTGGTGTCAACCGGAGTCTGCTGGCACATGGTAGCCCGCCGCTCCGTGGCGGAGCGAGCGGCGCAGCCGCGAGCGTCCGACCGGCGGCAGTGGGTGCTTGGAGCGGCAAATAAACTGATAACCTCGCAGGCAGCAACGATCCAGCTCCGGTGGGTTGACAACCGCTGTCGGCCAGCTCGGTTACGGATGGTCTGCTGGCTCCTTGCGCCGGCAAGCCCGGCACGCCGCGGCAGGAACACTCGCGGCTGCGCCGCTCGTTCCGCCGCGGAGCGGCGGGCTACTTTCTCAGCGGTTCACCCGCTGAAACAGCACCGCTTGATGGCGAAATTCCTTCCGCTCCGTCTCGGCGAGCTTCTTCCACTTCCGGGGCGAGTTCTCCAGGTAGAACCAGAAGCCCGAGTCTTTGATCACCAGGGCGAGGTCCAGCTGAATGCCGTACTGCCTTTCCCAGCGGGCGAAGTGATCGGGCAGCCGGGCTATGCCTTCAGGAGTGACCGGGCGCTTCTGCTTCTTTTCCGTGTCGTAGAAGAAATGGTGATACTCAGCGTTCGCCGCGAAGTAGTCGCCCAGGAACTCGTCGCCGTACAGCTCGCAACGGTCGTCCAGGAAGACGCGCAACTTCGTGTGGTAGATCAGAAACCCGCCGTAGGCGAGATCGTTGAAAAGCGGCTGCCCTGGCTGGCTATGCGCCGCGAGCGGCGGCAACAGGTCCAGCGGCGTGTTCGGATGGTTCTGTACTGCCAGGCCGCGGCCCACGACTGGCACCGGCCAGTGCATGCCCTGGGCCACTCCTGCCAGCAGGATTGCGGCAGCGGGAAGCAAATACGGTTGCAGGCTATGACCCCAGCGCCGCGCTGGAGCTTCGTCGGTCGGGGCAGGTTCGGCGGGAGGCTGGAACAGCCACGACGGCA
>JAGVLI010000094.1 GCA_020054355.1 Planctomycetales bacterium
CGGCGTCGAGCGTGGTGATCGAGATGAAGACCATCGCGGCATCGTGACTGGCCAGTTCCGCGAGCAAATCGAGGTCGCGCATCACCAGGCTGCTCTTGGTGACGATGCCGACCGGGTTGCGAAACTCGGCCAGCACTTCCAGGCAGCGGCGGGTCAGCTGCAATTTCCGCTCGATGGGCTGATAGCAATCGGTCACGCCGCTGAGGGCCAACG
This sequence comes from Planctomycetales bacterium, assembly GCA_020054355.1. Lineage (GTDB taxonomy): Bacteria > Planctomycetota > Planctomycetia > Gemmatales > Gemmataceae > JAGVLI01. The sequence continues at coordinate 214 of JAGVLI010000094.1, forward strand.
TCTGCGGCTGCCATTTCGGGGACATCAGTTCCTTGCGCAGCAGCCGGGGCGCATCCTCCTTCACCATGATCTTCGTCTCGAAATCCAGGCCGGCGGAGAAGCCGAGGTACTCGTGCGTGGGCCGGGCGTAGCAATTGTGGCTGACGAGGCCATTGGCTATGAAATCGCCCGTGCCCGTGGTGATGTCGAAGAGCGGGAACGAATCGCTGATCTTTTCGACGGAGCGGACGCGCAAGTTCGCGGTGCTTTTGACAGCCTGGCCGCTGAGATCGCGTTTGCGGGAGATCGCGGTCTGGACGGTGTGGAAGAACCGGAGGTGTTCGCGCAGCCCACCCGTGATGCGCACGACTAGCATCGGACGCCGTCCTTGGGGCAGCTTTGGCGTTTCGATGATCCACGAGAAGCCGAACCGCTTCAGCCCCCGAACGAAGTGCTTGACGATCGTTCGATCCGTATTGCTGATGCGAATGATTCCGTGGTTGTACGAGCCTTCGGCATCGAAAAGGCCCGCCAAGAATCCTCGCTGCCACTCGTCCGTGAAGGCGGTAGGCCAAGCAACGACTTGTCGAATCCGCTCGACCTGGCCAAGTGCGGAAGTCCGAATGCCCGGCAGTGGTTTGCGGGCACCCACGGCCTTTTGGAACAAGAACTTGAATACCGTGATGCCAAACTCTTGCAGATAGGCTTCGGCGCGCGCCAAGGCTTCATCATCGACCAAAGCGAGACGAAACTGGTGAATGGGCGCGGGATAGATGACGCCGGGTTTCCGTCCCTGGCGCTGATACAGATAGGATCCGAGCAAGCCATCGCCCCGAATCAAGCCGCACAGATAACCTCTGCGATAGTCGTTGGTCGGGGCCGCAGGGCACGCGAACGAGCCGGTGCCCATCAACTTATTGTTCGTGGTCAGAAAGGGCCTTTGCAAGCCTGGCTGCCCGCTGCGGGCCACGAACTTCCAGCCGCGTTCCGTCAGAAACCGATGATCGCCGCCGGCCACGATGGTCGTCCCGTCCGCCAGGGTCACTCGATAGGCCAGCTTGCGGACCCGCCATTGAGCAAGCACCCGCGTTCTGACGTAACGGCGATACCAGCCGTCGCGCAGCGTACCGTAGATTTCATCTCTCGAATGGACTTCGGCGAGCGGTCGTACCTGCCCATCGCCCATCAGGATCAACGTATCGCCCGCTAGGCAGTAGACGCAGCCATGTTCGCAGCCCCGATACGGATTGATGCTCGCCGAGAAGCCGACGTCGGGACTGTCGTTGTAGACGATCAGCGAACGCGAGGTATCGCGGAACAGCTGCGTGGCTGGGCCTGGCGCCTCTGAATCGAAGGCTTCCGGGTCCGGCTCGTAAGCCAGGCGCTCGAAGCGATTGGCGGGGTTGTCGCTGGCACCGCGACCGCGAATCGTGCGAGGGTCGTCGGGCGGCATGATGGATTTTCCTTCGGACGCTGGAACCAGAAGGAAATATAACTTTGTACAGTATCGTGAGCAAGAGCAGACTTCCGCCGCCAGTCGATCAGTCCTGTGCGCGTTCGTGGAGTCGGAGACGGGGAAGTAGGTGCGAAGCCGCAAGCGGCGGTCAAGCCTCGCTCGCCGCTTGCGGTTTCAGCCACTTCACCAGCCAGCGAAACAGCAGCGGCGCGATGCCGAGCAGCACGAACGCCAGCAGCAGCCGGGGCGAGAGGACATCGCCCGGCTTGTCGATGTTGCCCAGTTCCGTGCCGGCGTTGACGTAGATCAGCGTGCCCGGCAGCATGCCCAGCTGGCTGACCCACCAGAAGGTGAAGACGCGCATGCGCGTCAGGCCCATCGCCGCGTTGATGACGAAGAAGGGAAAAATCGGCACCAGGCGCAGCGTGAACAGATAGTAGCCGCCTTCGGTTTCCACGCCGCGATTCAGGGTCGCCAGCTTGTCGCCGAAGCGGTGTTCCATCCAGTCGCGCAGGATGTAACGGGTCGAGAGAAAGGCCAGCGTCGCGCCGGCGGTGGATGCGAAGCTGATGAGCAGCGTGCCCCACCATAGGCCGAAGAGGAAGCCGCCGGCCAGCGTCATGATGAGCGCGCCCGGCAGCGATAGCGCGGTGACGGCGACGTAAACGACGAAGAACATCACGGGTGCCGCGAATGGGTTCTGCTCGACCAGTTCCTTCAGGGCGGCTTTGCGTTCCTGGAGCGTGCTGAACAATACGTCTTTGTTCGGTCCGAAGACCAGGAATCCGCCAATCACGGCGGCCAGCAGTGCCAGCAGCAGCCAGCGCTGCCAGGAAGAACGCGGGGGATTGGCAGCGGCTTCAATCATCGGCCAGATGCTCGCAGGAACTGAGCGTTTTAGCGGACCCACTTGGCTTACGGGTGCAGGACGCGCGGCCGCCGAGCGGCCGACTTGGGAGGACAGCTTTGGCGATCTCGGTCTTCCGCAGGTGCGGGACGCGCGGCCGCCGAGCGGCCGACTTGGGATGACAGCGCGGTGGACATGCCGCTCAATCGTTCACTTTCGTCGGCACTTCCAGCCCGGCGGACCAGTAGATGCCATTTAGCAGCAAACGGCGGAAGAACGGCGACTGGAACTCGTCCGGATGGCCCAGCGAGGTGTAGAACACCCGGCCGCCGCCCGGATGCGTGTAGGTCCAGGCGATTGGTTCTTCCGCTTGCCCCTCGACTCGGCCGACCAGCAGCGGGGTCGCGCTGGCGCTGAGCGGCGACGACTTGTAGAGCGACGACGGCAGCGGCATTTCCCCGACGGCCAGGCCGGTCAGGATCGGGTGCTTGCTCGCGTCGGGCTTCACCTGCGCCACGGTCCTGTCCTTGGCGTTGTGATGCCCGGTGTAGTTGCAGCCAAAGATCTCCTTGCCGAAGTCCACCCATGCCGCGTGGCCGGCGGGCGGCGTCTTGCCCTTCGGCGGCGCGAACGCATGACTGGCCGTCCGCAGGCCGACCACCGGC
>JAGVLI010000402.1 GCA_020054355.1 Planctomycetales bacterium
CACGCGCTGCTGCTGCCCGCCAGACAGCTGCGACGGATGATGGTCCAGGCGGTCCTTCAGGCCGACGCGCTCCAGCAGCGCCTCGGCCCGCTGCTTGCCTTCCCGGTACGAGATGCGCGTGGCGTAGGAGAGCGGCATCATCACGTTTTCCAGCGCGCTGGTGCGCGCCAGCAGGTTGAAGTTCTGGAAGACGAAGCCGATCTTCTGGTTGCGAAGCGTGGCCCGCTGGTCGCGCGACAGCCGGGAGACTTCCTCGCCGTCGAGCCAGTATTGCCCGCTGGTGGGCCGGTCCAGGCAGCCGAGGATGTTCATCAGCGTCGATTTGCCGGAGCCGGAAGCGCCCATCAGCGCCACCAGCTCGCCCCGGCCGATGGTCATGGACACGCCCTTGAGCACCGACACGTCCAGCTCGCCCAGACTGTAGGTCTTGTAAACGTCGGCCAGGCGGATCAGGTCCATGCTGTGCTCCAGAGTAGCCCGCCGCTCCGCGGCGGAACGAGCGGCGCAGCCGCGAGTGTCGGGCCGGCGGCGAATCGACTTATCCCGATCAAATAGCCTGTGACCAATCCTGAATTCAACCATCGACCCGGTACAGCGAACTGTGCCGTCTGCTTTGTATACGTTTAACCGCACGTCACCGGCGCTTCACTCGCGGCTGCGCCGCTCGTACCGCCGCGGAGCGGCGGGCTACTATGTGCGGGCTACTTCCCCTTGCCCTTGCTGTTCAGCTGCGGGGTGAGCGGGTTGACGGCGGTATCCTGCCCCTGCGGCGTGATGGCGCTGGTGACGAGCACGTCGCCTTCCTTGAGATCGCCGCTGACGATCTCGACCAGATTGCCGTCCGACAGGCCGATGCGCACCTTGATCGGCCGTACATGGTTATCGTCGTGCCGCACCCAGACGAACTGCTGCAGGTGCTTTTCTTTCTCCAGCGCCGCGGCGCGCGGGTCGGCGGACGGCCCTCCGGACTTGCGCTTCAGGGTGGCGGAGTATTCATCGCGAAACTCAGGAGCGACCAGCGGCAGCTGCGGCCGCCAGCGCAGGGCGCTGGCCGGCACCATCAGCGCGTTTTTCCGTTCGTTGACCTGGAATTGCAGGTTGGCCGTCTGGTAGGGAAACAGCTTGCGGTGCGAATTGTCGGTGTTGACCACCACCGTGTACGTGACCACGTTCATGGCCATGGTGGCGTTGTAGCGGATCTGGGCCACCGTGCCCTGGAAGACTTCGTTGGGGTAGGCGTCCACCGTGAAGCGCACCGTCTGGCCGCTCTGGATGCTGCCGATGTCTGCCTCGTTGACCGAAGCCCAGATTTGCATCTTGGTCAGGTCGGTGGCGATCAGGAACAGGCTCGGCGCGTTGAGGCTGGCCACCACCGTCTGGCCGACGCTCACGCGGCGATCGAGGATCACGCCCTTCTTCGGCGCGCGGATGGTGGTGTAGCTCAGATTGGTCTCGGCCTGCTTGAGCAGTTCCTTGGCTTGCGACAGGGCGGCATCGCCCACCAGGATGGAAGCCTTGGCCGATTCGTAGGCGTTCAGGGCGCCGTCGTACTCGAAATCGGAGATGACGCCCTTGCTCGTGCCCAGCCGGCGGACCCGGTTCCAGTCGCGTTCCGACTGGTTCAGCTTGGACCGGAGCACCAGCAGGTCGGCTTCGGCCTTGAGGACATTGGCCCGCGCCTGCCCTTGCAGCGAAACGTAGAGGATGTCGTCCAGCTGCGCCAGGACGGTGCCTTCCTCGACTTCCGAGCAGTAATCGATGACCTTCTTCGGATCGCGCGGGTCGGCGCCGAAGCTCTTGATCTGGCCGGCGACGCGGGCGCCGACGTCGATCACTTCCTCGGGTTCCAGCGTGCCGGTGGCGGCGACGGTGGCCAGCAGGTTGCCCCGCTCGACCACGGCCGTCCGGAACTGGACCGTATGCCCATGACTCGACGCCAGGTACCAGAACCCGGCGCCGCCGCCCGTGACCGCCACGACGGCGAGCGCTGCAATGAATAACTTCATGTGAGACACCTTCAGCCAGCCACGGCTTTTGGCGAAGCCGGTCGATCACGAGTAGTAACCCCGTCCCCTGGAGGATGACTCACGCACTGGTTTGGCCAGCCTGAAACCCCCGCGTGGCGACCGCGATGGCCGCCGGCGGCTGCGTGCGGTCGTCTTCGACTTCCTGGCTTGGGGTGGTAGTTCCTGCGCGGTCCTGTCCCGACGGCACGTCGGGCTTGTGGGGGGAGCTTGGTCGGATTACGTGGCAGGGCGTTCCGTTTCACACTGTCTCGATGCTACGACGCGGCTGGAAAGGCCGCAAGCGAAAACCGCGCGAATGATATGGCGCCAGGCCCGCAACTCAGGGTTTGCCGAGCACCAAATCCACCGCCCAGCAACCTCGAACATGCTCGCCGGGTTGCCGGCAGTGGTTCAGGATTTCTTCGTTGGTGCAACCGGCGTCTTCGAGGGCATCCGCGAGGATGGGCAGGCGGTCGAAGGCACGGTCGTCGTAGATGGCGGTGGCGAGCGAAACGACGGTGGCAGTGAGCCAAGCGGGATCGGCGGTTGCGGGGCGGAAGGGGTTGCCGAAGATTTCGCGGATTATCTGAGAGACAGGTTGCTCTTTGGAAGTCTCGCACTCCTCGGAACCACCAGCAGAAATGATGACTTGCTGGACAGTTCGCCATGCCTCATAGAGATCGGGTTGCCAAGCTGCCTTCCGAACAGCTGTAGCCCCATCAATGGCTCTTTCGCGTGGAAAGGTTCTGCCTGATCTCTCTAACGCTTCGGCTGATGTTGCCCAAATCTCCTCCAACGCTACCTCCGCGGACGACTCCGCCTCCTGCAGCTCTGCGATGGTAGCCTCGCTGTCTGCGAAGGCTTCCGAGACTTCAAGGGCGCGACGACTCCGATTATCGAGAAGAAACGGCCAAATACGACGGCAGAAAGCGCAGGCCGCCAGTCGGAGTTTTCGCTCACTTGCCTCTGAGCCGAGAAAGGTAAGCATGTGCAATGGCCAGCCGCTGCTAAGCCACTCTTGCTCCGTCATGGGCGTTCCCTCTCAGCACTCGGTCCACGCTGGCGGTTTCAATCGAGATAAGCCGCCGCCGTGGCGCGGGCATAGGTCTGTTCCAGATCGATCTCGACTGATGCCTGCACCGACAGCGGCAAGGGCAGCGACGGCAGCACCGCGCCGGCCGTCAGCGGGCGACGCCA
>JAGVLI010000555.1 GCA_020054355.1 Planctomycetales bacterium
CAAGCGCTTCGGCGAAGCCCACACCGTCGCCAACCAGCCGGCCCGCTGCGTCGTCCTGGCCTTCGGTAAGCACGGCGGCGAGGAACTGAACTATTCCAGCGACATCGACCTGATGTTCCTCTACGACGAGGAAGGCACCACCAAGACCAAGCGGGTCAACCAGATCGACAACTCGGAATTCTTCGGCCGGGTGCTGTCCGAGATTGTCCGACTGCTGTCGGCCAGCACCGATCACGGGCAGGCGTACCGCGTCGATCTGCGCCTGCGTCCCGAAGGGCACCGCGGCCCGCTGGCCCGCTCGCTGGCCAGCACGCTTTCCTACTACGACACGCTGGGCCGCACCTGGGAACGCCAGGCGCTCATCAAGGTGCGTCCGGTGGCCGGCGACCTGGACCTGGGCGAACGCTTCCTGGGGGCGATCGAGCCGTTCGTCTATCGCAAGTACCTGAGCTTCGCCGAGATCAATGAAATCAAGGTGCTGAAGCGGCGCATCGAGCAGAAAACCGGCCAGGCGGGCGACAGCGAGCGCGAAGTGAAGACCGGCCACGGCGGCATCCGCGACATCGAGTTCACCATTCAGTTCCTGCAGCTGCTCAACGGCGGCGATTTGCCCGAGGTCCGCCAGCGCAACACCCTGCTGGCCCTGCAAGCGCTTGAGGAAGTCGGCTGCGTGACCGACCAGGAATACCGGGTGCTGGACGATGCCTATCGCTTTCTGCGCAAGGTCGAACATCGCTTGCAGCTGCTATTCGACTGGCAAACCCATCGACTGCCGGACCGCGAGGAAGAACTGCGCAAGCTGGCCTTGCGCATGGGCTATGGCGAGCCGCGCCCGCACGAACCGCCAGCGCCGCCGGCCGCCAAGGCGGAATGGCAAGGTTGGCCGGGGCTGTCGAGCCAGTATTCGCCGCTCGATGCGTTCATGAGCGACTACCGCGAAAAGACCGGCCTGAACCGAAAGATCCTCGATCACTTGCTGCATCAGACGTTTCAGGACGCCGATGGGCAGCCGGCGCCGGAAGCCGACCTGATCCTGGACACCAACCCGGAGCCGGCCACCATCCAGACGGTGCTGGGCCGCTATCCCTTTCGCGACGTGCAGGGCGCCTACACCAACTTGTCGCTGCTAGCCCAGGAATCGGTGCCGTTTCTCTCCACGCGACGCTGCCGGCATTTCCTGGCCAGCATCGCGCCGCAGCTGCTGCGCGCCCTGGCCGAGACGCCCGATCCCGACATGGCCCTGGTCAACCTGGAGAAAGTGACCGCGACACTGGGAGCCAAGGCTGTCCTCTGGGAGCTGTTCAGCTTCAACGCGCCGAGCTTGAAGCTCTACGTCGATCTGTGCGCCAACAGCCAGTTCCTTTCGGAAATCCTCATCAACAATCCCGGCATGATTGACGAGCTGCTCGACAGCTTGGTGCTGAACCAGCCGCGCACCCGCGACGAACTGCGGGCGGAGCTGGCCGACCTGTGCAAGGGGGCGGCCGACCCCGATCCGATCCTGCACAGCTTTCAGGACAAGGAAATCCTGCGGATCGGCGTGCGCGACATCCTCGGCAAGGACGCCATTCCCGCGACGACCGCGGCGCTGAGCGACCTGGCCGAAACCATCCTGGCGCAAATCGCCCGTCTACAAGAACCGGCCATGCTCAAGCGCTACGGGGTGCCGACGGTCGAGGGCGACAAGTTGACAGAACCGGCGACACCCGCGCCTTCGTCACCTGGTCGCCTGGTCACCTGGTCACCTTGTCATCCCCACCAGTGCCGCTACGTCCTGCTGGCGCTGGGCAAGCTCGGCGGCCGGGAGATGAGTTATCACAGCGACCTCGACCTGATCCTGGTCTACGAAGGCGACGGCAACACGGCGGCGCCAGCCGGCGCCAGCAAGTGGGACCGCTTCGAGCTGACCGACAACTTCCATTTCTTCGCCGAGCTGGCGCAGCGGATCATCAAGGTGGCGAGCGTGCTGGGACCGCTGGGCCGGCTCTATCAAGTCGATATGCGGCTCCGGCCCACCGGCAAGTCCGGCAGCCTGGTCATTCCGCTGGGCGAATTCCGCCGCTACCACGCGGAAGGCGACGCGCAACTCTGGGAACGGCAAGCCCTGACGCGGGCGCGAGTAGTCTACGGCGACGCTGCGTTCGGCGAGGAAGTCATGCGGGCGGCGGAGCAGGCCGTCTATGGCCCGCCGTGGCGTCAGGAGTTCGCCGACGAGATCGCCGACATGCGCGAACGGCTGGAAGAAAGCCGTTCCGAGCGCGATCTGAAACGCGGCTTCGGCGGCATCGTCGATATCGAATTTCTCGTCCAGCTCTTCCAGCTCAAGTACGGCCGGGAACGGCCGAAGCTGCGGACCGGCAATACCTGGGCAGCGCTCGAAGCGCTCTGCCACGAGGGCTTGCTGACGGCAGCGGACTACGAGGCGTTGCGTGGCGACTACGATTTTCTGCGCCAGGTGGAAGGCCGTTTGCGGATCGTCCACAATCGTTCGCTGGACGAATTGCCCGAAGACCCGGCCGAGCTGGAAAAGCTCGCGCGGCGGCTGGGGTTTCATTCTCCGCGGGCTGGCCAGGAAGCCGGAACGGGAGGCGCCGGCCAGCAGTTTCTCGCCGACCTGGAACGGCACACCACGCAAACCCGCGAGCTTTTTCTGAAGCTAGTGAATCAGGAACGCGGTTGAGTAGTCCACCATCCGCGGCGCAGCCGCGAAAGTAGCCCGCCGCTCCGCGGCGGAACGAGCGGCGCAGCCGCGAGTGTCCCGCCAGCGACATGCCGATCTCTCGGCAACAGATACGCAGCACACGATTAGCCACTTGCCTGTCGATTCGTCGCGCGATTTGCAGCCTGCCGCTGGCGCGACACTCGCGGCTGCGCCGCTCGTTCCGCCGCGGAGCGGCGGGCTACTTTACATCCCCGGAGAAGTCAGCCAGCGGCAGCTCGACCGCTTCTCCCGTGCGGGCGCTGCGGGCCACTGCTTCCGTGAATTCCATGTAGGCCACGCCGGTCGAAAAATCGGTCAAGCGCACCGGCTCGCCCGTACGGATGGCGTTGACGAAGTCCGCTTCCACCTGCCAGGACCGCGCCTGCTGGGGCGGAATCGGGATTTCCGCCAGTTCCGGCGGCGCGGCGGCTGGACCGCTGCCGCGCGTCGCGCCGAAGAGCCGATCCTGCGTCAGATCGTAGTGCAAGACGCCGTCCGAGCCGTACAGGCGGATCGACATGCCCTGACCGAAGGCCGTCACGCCGCTGAGATGATAGACCGCCCGCGCCCCATTCTCCAGGATGGCCAGCACCTGCACGCTGTCCGGCGTGCCCACCTGGCGGCGCACGCCGCTTTCCGGGTCGATCCGCGACTGGATGAAGGCGTGCGCCTGGGCCAGCACGCGCACCGGCGGCGGCGTCCAGCGGAGCAGCGTTTCGTGCAGGATGCCGAGCTGCAGCATGTTGAAGCCCGACAGCGCCAGGTCTTGCCGCCACGACAGCGGCGCTGCCGGGTCCGCCAGCGCTGCCGTCAGAGCAAACACCTGGACCTCGCGCAGTTCGCCGATGTAGCCTTTTTGCAGCAAGTCGAGCATGACGTCGTGGCCCTTGAGTCCATAGGGACTCGGCACCACTTGCGCGACGAGTTCTGGCTTGGCGCGGCTGGCAGCCAGCATCTGATGCGCCTCGGCGGCGTTCATGCTCAAGCGGGCCTCGGTCAGCACATGCTTGCCGGCGCGCAGGGCCGCCACGGTGATCGGACAATGCAAGTACGGCCAGGTGCCGATCACGATCGCATCGATTTGCGGGTCGGCCACCACGTCTTGCCAGTGGTGGTAGGTGCGCGGGATGCCGAACTCGCGGGCGGTCGCCTCGGTCGAGGTTGGCCGGCGGTTACACACGGCGGCGATCTCGACTGCCGCGATTTCCCGCAGGCCGGGAATATGTCGCAGACGGGTATTGGCTCCCGCGCCGATCAAACCGATACGAACCATACGCTGCGCCATGAAGACCTCGACGGCAAGGGGACAGGGCTGCCGTTGTTCGTTGTAGCAAGGAACACCGGCCTGCGCCAACCGTCGAGTCGAAAAGAGCAGGGTCCGCTGTGCGGACCATTGAGCCACCGGAATCACCGTGGTCAATGGTCCGCACAGCGCAAACTGGTAGGGTCCGCTGTGCGGACCATTGAGCCAC
>JAGVLI010000752.1 GCA_020054355.1 Planctomycetales bacterium
CGCCCCGCCCGATGCGCTGGCGCAAGTCGGCCAGCTCCGCGCGGACCGCGGCCACGACGAGGTCGTGGTCGTGCCGACCGGTCAGCGCCTTGACGCTTTCCAGCTGCAGCAGGTCGTTGACGGCGGGCAGGTTGCGGAACTGATTGCTGCTCATGAAGGTCAACTCCCCGAAGCGAGCGGTTTACTGCTGAGAATACAGGGAAAGGGGAAGCGTCTCAACCGCCGTCGCTTCTCTTGAGACTGGCCGAGGGAAGCGATAAAGTACAACTTCATTTCAGGATCGACGCTGGAAGGGAGCAATCGCGATGACTCAGACCATGATGGAAGAACGGCTGGCGGCGCTGGAAAAACAAGTCGGCGAGCTGGCCCGTCGCTTGCTGGCGCTGGAAGCCCCGAAAGATTGGCGCAGCACGATCGGGATGTTTGCGGGGGATGAAGTAATGAAGGAAATCTTTGAGGAGGGCCGGAAGATTCGTGAAAAAGATCGGGCGAAGGCCAGAAAAGGAGTCAAGAAACGCAAACAGCGAGTCAGCAAATGATCCTGCTGGATACAGACCATATCTCCGTCTTGGCTTTCCCGGATCACTCGCAGAACTCGGCGTTGCAGAGCCGATTGGCTGATTCGGGAGGCCAACCCATCGCTACCACGATCATTGCCGTGGAGGAGGAGTTGCGCGGCTGGTTCGGCTACATCAACCGTCATTCGGATGTCCGGCTGCAATTGCCGGGTTACGACCGCATGGCCAGCCTCATGGATTTTTTTCGGATATGGCAAATCGTTCGCTTCGACGCCGCAGCCGCCGAGATCTTTACCCAACTGCGCCAGCAGAAGGTGCGCATCGGCAGCATGGACCTGAAGATCGCCGCGATCACCCTGGCACGGGGCGCCCTGCTGCTCTCCGCCAACCTCCGCGACTACCGCAAGGTGCCCGGCCTGCGCGTCGAGAATTGGCTCCAGCCGTGAAGCCGGCCCCATGTCTCAACAGCAGCTCACTTCACCCCGAACGAAATCGGCTGAATCAATCATTCGCTGGGCTGTTTCGCGTCCTCAGTCGTTGGGGCCGCGGCCAGCACCCGTAAGTCTCCTTCGCGCTTGGTCACTCCGGCGGCATCGAGGTACTCGCAAAGCGGCACGGCATACTTCCGCGTGGTGCCGAGCATGTCGCGGATCTCGGCCACGGTCAGTCCCGGCCCGTTCTGGAGCCGCTCGGTGACGATGCGCCGCATCTCGGCTTCGACTTCACCGTGCAGATACAGGTCCGGCGCGATGCGCACCAGAAAACCCTCGGCGATGCACACCTCGAAGAGGTCCTTCAGGTTGGCCGCGTTGCCGCCCGCCTGCGGCGCGAAGCTGGCTGGTTCCGGCGGTTGGAAGCGCGCTTCCCGATAGACTTCCACCACCTTGTCCTTGAGCTTGCGCAGGTTGGCGCTGAGCCTCGGCTTGAAATCGGCGCGGGCGATGCGGCGCAGGTCGCCGACGATCTGCTTCTGCTTGATGAGACGTTCCACGGCGGCTTGCACCAGGGCATCGTCGCCGACGTAGTCCAGCTGCGATTGCACCCTTTGCCGGTCGTGCGTGGTCATCAACGGAAACTCTTCGTGCATCCGGCCCAGGACGGTCAGGATGCGCTCGTTCAGTTCCTGCACCATGTCGGCGTGCAGCAGCAGCTTCTTGGCCGGGCTGAGGGCGATATGGACGAGCGCTCCCCGCTGGGTCGCGGCTAAACGAGCGATCAACTCCTCGACCTGATCGGGAGGAATGTTGGCGCCGCGCACCAGGTCGGCGGCGGTGAAGCCGCTGAAGCCGGAGAACCAGGCCACCGTCAAGGCCCGCTCCTCGGCGCTGCCGGTCCAGAGCTTTTCGACCCGTTCGAGCATTTCGAGATGCCGGCGGCGAATCTTCTTGGCCACCGGCTGCAATACCTGGCCCCCGCCCAGCGTGTAGGTCGCCGACGGCCCACGCACCACGAACGGCTGGCCCCAGGTAGCCGTCGCGGGTTCCTCCAGGAAGAGCTGCGCCAGGCCCCAGCCGCCGGGCGGTATGCTGTCGCAATCCAGCAGCGACACCGTGCCCATGATTTCCGAAGTGCCGATGTGAAAGCGCACCGAGGCGCGATGCTTGATCGGCTTGCGGGCGTCCTTCAGGCAATGCAAGCGCACCGTGACAGTCCGCGACGGCACCAGGCAGCCGGGCGTGGCCACCTCCTGGCCGCGAATCACATCCTCATGGCGAATGCCGGCGAGGTTGAGCGCGGCCCGCATGCCGCGATGCACTTCCTCGACGGCCTGATCGTGGTTCTGCAGCGACCGCACCCGGACGCGCTCGCCGCGCGGCTGCCAGTCCAGCTCGTCGCCCACCTTGACGCTGCCCGAAGTCACCGAGCCGGTGACGATCGTGCCATGCCCTTGCACGATGAACGAGCGGTCGATGGCCATGCGGAACCATTCGGCTCCAGTCTTCTCCTCGATGGTCCGGCAAATCTCGACGATGGCGGCTTTGAGTTCGGGAATGCCTTTGCCCGAATAGGCCGACGTGGGCACGATCGGGGCGGTTTCGAGAAAGGTGCCCTGCACCAAGTCGCGGATTTCCAGCTCGACCACTTCGCGGGTGGTGTCGTCCACCAGGTCGCATTTCGTCAGGGCGATCAGGCCGTGCCGCAGGCCGAGCAGCCGAAGGATTTCCAGGTGCTCGCGGGTCTGCGGCATCACCGAATCGTCGGTGGCGATGACCAGCACGACCAGGTCGATGCCCGTCGCGCCCGCCAGCATGTTCTTGATGAAGCGCTCGTGGCCGGGCACATCGACGATGCCGAGGCGATAGTCGCCCAGGTCGAGCGTGGCGAAGCCGATATCGATGGTGATGCCGCGGGCCTTCTCTTCCGGCAAGCGATCGCAGTCGATGCCGGTCAGCGCCTTGACCAGCGAGGTCTTGCCGTGGTCGATATGGCCGGCGGTGCCGAGGATCAAGTCGCGTGGCATAAAGCGGTCCTTTGCGATAAATTGACATTTTATTCTAACGCGAATCGGCAACGCCCGCCAGCAACGTCGGGCCGCGACCGGCAGGACCGCCACATGAGGAGTTCTCCGATGACACAAAAACTGGAAGAGCGGTTGGCAGCAGTCGAAAAGGAACTGATCCTTCTGCGAGCGAGCATCGAAAAGTTGACCGAACTCAGGGACTGGCGCAGTGCGGCTGGTATGTTTACAGGCAACGAAACGATGAAGCGGATCGACGAGGCTGGCCGCAAGATTCGTGAGGCAGAGCGCAAAAAAGCTCGCAAGGTCGCTGTCCATAGGCCAAAGACCGTCAAGTCATGATTATTCTGGATACCGACCATGTCTGCACTTTCCGTTATCTCCTCATGGTTTGGAGCGAAAACCCCAGGAAAATCGGGGCTGCTTCCCAACAATGCCATTTTTCAAGGTCTTCAAGGACC
>JAGVLI010000572.1 GCA_020054355.1 Planctomycetales bacterium
AGCGCTGCGCAACTGGGCGCGCGACCTCGGGCCGCGCGGCCACGACCACGAAACCGGGCACGGCCTGGTGGTGCTGCCGAAGCCGTGAAGGGGCCAAAGCCGCTCGCGGCTTCGCACGAACATCGATGATGCGAAGCCGCGAGCGGCGATTGGACAGACTCTCACTTCTTCTCGTAAACCAGCTTCCCGCCGAGGTAAGTCCGCAGGCACTGCGTATCCTTGATCGTCTCTTCCGGACAAGTGAGAATGTCCCGGTCCAGGACAATCAGGTCCGCGAGCTTGCCCTCTTCCAGCGAGCCGGTCTTGTCTTCCAGGAACATCAGGTGGGCGTTGTTGATGGTGTAGAAGCGGATCGCTTGTTCGCGGCTCAGGGCTTCTTCCGGGTGCAGCCGGCCTTCGTACCACTTCGCCTTGCGAGTGATGGTCGTCTGCATGCCCAGGAACGGGTTATACGGGTTCACCGAGCGAAATGAGCCGATCTTCTGCATGTGGTCGGACCCGCCGCCCGCGATGGCGCCCGCTTCAAAGAGGCTCTTGAGCGGCTGAAAGTAACGCAGCCGATCGTTGCCGAACTGGGCCGACAGCGTCCGGGCATCGAGGTAGAGCCAGGCCGGCTGAATGTCCACCACCACGCCCAGCTTGGCGCACTTCTCGACCGCTTCCTTGCTCATGAAATTGGAATGCGTCAGGCAGGGGCGGGTCTTGCGCACGTCCATCGACTTCGACAATTCCTCGTACACGTCCAGCAAGGTATGCACCGCGCCGTCGCCCACGGAGTGGGCCGTGTACTGCAAGCCGGACTCCACGGCGGCTTGCACGAAGCCCTGCAAGCGTTCCTTCGAGATGTAGAGCAAGCCCTGATACTTCGGGTCGTCGATGGAATAAATCTTGCTGACGCCCCACGGCTGCCGCATGTAGGCGCTGCCCGTGAGCATCCCGCCGTCGAGATAGGTCTTGATGCCGATGATGCGCAGCATGGGGTCGGGCTTGCACAGGGGATGCTCGGCGACCTTGCGAATGTTCTTCTGGATGTTCTCGACCGCGCCATCCCGATCGATGTGGTGCGAGATGGCGACGCGCAGGGTCAGCGCGTGCTTGCCGTGCAACTTCTGATACATGCCGATGGCCCCGCTGCCGGCGTCGCGATCGATGATGCCGGTCAGGCCGACGGCGTTGTAGTCCTTGAAAAGTTCGAGTTGCCGGGCGATGCGGTCGGCCTCGCTGGCTTCCCTGCCGCCCGACGACCCGGTGCGGACGTACCTTTCGTAGGTCCGGATGATGCCCGTCGGCTCGCCGGTCTTGGGGTCCTTCGGCACATGGGCGGCCTCGGCGGGCTTGAAGTCCTTGTCGATCTTGTTGGCCTGCAAGGCCAGGCTGTTGAGCGAGGCGTCCGGCCCGGTGGCGAAGATCACCGGATGTTTGGGGGCGGCGGCGTCGAGCTCGGCGCGGGTGGGATAGCGCTGCTCCTTCAGCCGGGTGATGAAAATCTGCCGCATCTTGATCCAGGAGCCTTCCGGCACGACCTTGGTCCGCGCCCGGACGTAGTCAAGTACGTCCTCAATGGTTTCCATGTCCGGGATGACGTGATCGAACTCGTGCATGGCCGCATCGGTGGGATGGACGTGCGAGTCGATCAGACCCGGCAATACCATCTTCCCGGCCAGGTCCACGACCTGAGTGGCAGCGCCCTTGGTCTTGAGCACGTCCTCATTGCTGCCGACCTTGAGCAACTTGTCGCCGCGGACGGCAACCGCCTGATGAATCGCGAACTTCTTGTCCACGCTGACGATCTTGCCGTTATGCAGGATGAGGTCGGCATCCTGGGCGGCAGCGCTGGCGCACCAGCACAGCACAGCGCCGAGCAGCGCCGAAACGAGACGGCTATTCATGGAGGCAATCTCCCGGAGGCTAGACCACTCGCCCGAATGATGGCAGACGGTTGGACGGCGTCATGGTAAGGGATGGGGTGGGGACGTGCAACGAATTCCAAGAACGCGGCCACCTTGTTGCGGGTGGGTGCCCAACCGACCGAACAGGCGGGGTCGCCACAGGCGCAACGGCCGGCACGTACGGCCGCAACGAGCCTTGTGCCCCTTGGACGCGCCCCTGATGCGCCGCTCGTTTTTCTGTCGGCGGTCGTGCGCTAACCCAGCGCCCAAGTCAGCCATAAAGAGAGCCCAAAGGCCAGCTGCGTCGCGATCCGCAATGACGTGCGCCGCATACCGCCGACCATGATCCAGTTGGCGTCCACCAGGGCGCGCTGCACTTCCGTGCCCACCTTTTTGCGTGGATTGATGAGGCCGAGCGACAACAGACGCACGGCGGGGCCCATCCAGGATTTCAGCCAGGATTCCGCCTGGTCCAGATCCACCTCCAAGGCAGCGCGATCGAAGTGGCCGACGTCAAAGATGGCCTGGCCGTCCAGCAACAACATCAGCCCGCCCGAGAGGATCACCGCCAACAAGGGCAGCCAGTGTTCCCAGAGTTGCTCGAAGGTCACCTCGGCAGGGGCCCACACCCAGTGAATGGCCACCGAGTTGCTCACCATGAGCACGAACGCCAGGCCGCTGGCCAGCAGGATCGGCCAACCCAGGAAAATGGTCCGGTGCTGGTTCACGAGTGCCAGCAGTCTCGGCCAGCGGCCCGGGCTGGCGCAGACGAGGCCGACAATGGCTTGATAGAGGCGAATGCGAATTCCGGTACTCAGGACAAACGCCAGCATCAGATACCAGTTGAACACGACAATCAAGTTCCGTGTTTCCAACCAAGTGAGCCAAATCATGGACGCTCGTACTCCTGCAGGGCACGGGCGCGGCGCACTGTCGGCGCCTGCGCGGTCTGGCCTGCACAAGCCGCGAACCCCGTTTCACCTGACCTATCCCTGTCCGCCATCGTCGCGCCAGCGATCTTCCGTTTGGGCGCGTTCGAGGTCGAGCGTGTGCCGGCCAGGTTGATTGCCCACTTGCGCGCGCACCAGCATGCTGGCCATTTCCTTGGCGTTGGCGGGCAGGAGCAGGCAACTGTCGGCGCCCGCCTTGAGCAGGTCGGGCACCAGGACCTTCCGCTCCGCCGGCACCAGGACCAGCAGCGGCGCGTGAGGCTGTCGTGCCGCATTGGGCCGGGAACGATGCAGCCCCAACGTTTTCGGCAGCGCTTCCTGGGAATCGGTCACGACTGGTGCTGCCCTCCCCAGGACGCCGCACGAAACGAGAAACCTGCACAATTCCAGGGTCTCCGCCGTTTCCCGGGTGGCGGCCAGGACCAGCAAGTCCACCGTTCCGGGATTCCAATCCTGCATGAGGGCGGTGGCGGTGGCGCCGTTGACTTCATCGATCGCGGCATCGGGCAGTGCCTCCCGGAGGCTGCTCAAGCTGTCCGGGTCGAGGTCGAACGCAATGGTTTTGGGTGAGATTGGCATCGGTTTTCTGGCCCTGGGCGGCACACGATCGTCCTCAGGGAGACGCATTCCGGTAACCGCCCAGGCTGCGCTGATAGGCGAAGCCCGCCCACAGCAAGATGGCCAGTGCAGCGCCGACGACCGACAGGCTCAGGTTGCCGGTGTGAAATTCGCTGTCCTGGGCCGGCCACAGGCTCCAAGAAATGATGCCGCCGACCACGGCCCCGACGATGCCAACAAGCAGCGTGCCCAGGATGTCCAGCGGCCGCCGGCCGGGGTACAACAACCGCGCAGCCGCCCCGGTGAGTAAACCGAGGGCTGCGAATACCAGATATTTTTCCATCTTGATCTCCCCATGCGGACAATCATCGAGTTGCCATAACGCGGCGTCGTTTCCGAGCCGGCGCGAACGGAGTTCGGGGATCGTCTTCGGAACCGCCCGCTGCGCGGTTCGCACAACGGTCCCCGAACTCTTCGCGCCGGCTCGCAAACCGGCCAAACCGGGACATCGACTCCAGCGGTTCAGGCGCCCTTCTCGAAGTCCCGATTTTGGTCGAGCGCTTCGATGTGGGTCGCCGCGTGCGGTTCTGCTGGCCCGGCGGTTACCCGAACCCGCATGCCGGCCTTGAGGTCCGCTGCCGTGCAGGCCTTGCCGTCGCAGGTCACCTGGACGTTGGAGGCGAGCTTGCGACTGTGTTCCTTGCCGTCCTTCGTGGTCAGCTTCAACTGGTCGCCGTTGACGCTGACGAACGTCCCTTCCGTATTCTTCTCGCCCGGCCCCGCAACCTGATCCTTGAACTGCCGTCCCAGGTCTTGCACGCTGCCCGCCGCGGACTTGCGGTCCTCGCGGAATTTTTCCGCGTCCACGGACAACGTGACGTTGGACTTGCCGTCGGCCTGGTCCGAACCAATGTGGAACCATCCCAGGTAGAAGCCCAGGCCAACGACGCCGATCCCGCTCACCACCAGCACGAACAGTAAACGTTGCATCGAACTCTCCTTCGGAAAGGCGAACCGCCTGCGACGTGGCACGGAGTGCCTGGCCGGCTGGCGCGAGACGCCGGCCGGCGCTCGCTCAGATTCTGCCCATGAGCACCAGGATCAGCACGATCACCAGGACCAGTCCCAGCCCACCACTCGGGCCGCGGCCCCAACTGCGACTGTGCCCCCAGGTGGGCAGGGCGCCCAGGAGCAGCAGGATCAGGACAATAATCAGGATCATTCCCAGCGACATCGGAAACTCCTCACGACAAGTTGAGATACGCCGGCCGCCGCCGCGAACGTCGCGGCCGGGGGACTGCCTGGCGAAAGAGCGAGCTGTTTTCCTTGGCAGCGCGCCGAGGCCAGCGGCCCCGCGCCGATCAGGCGACCTGTCAGGCCTGGATCGGGAAGCCGAACAACTTCCAGCCCAGGAGGAACAGCAGGACGAACAGCAACAGGTTGCCGCCGAGCATGCCGTAGTTGCCGCCCCGGATGTCACTGCGGTTCCAGTAGAGGCCGAAGATCAGCCAGAGGACCATCAGCAGCCAGAACACAAAACCGATTGTCACGACACGTCCCTCCGAAAAAAAGAAGCCGCACGACTATGGAAGTTCTCAGCCTCGCGCACCGTGCGGAGGCCGTTGTCCATTGAGATCGGTGTTGCCCAGGAATTTTCTCACGTTCCGGTACTCGACACTTTCGCCCCCCGCCCGGCAGCCGCCGTGGGTCTTTTTCACCTGTCAGGCCGATGAATCCTTGAACGCGTTCCGAAACATGCCGCCCATGAGGCACAGCACGGCGAGGACGAGCAAGATGACAGACAGATACTGGGCGCCCTGCCAGGAGTAGTTCGCCACCCCGGCGAAGCCGAAGCAGGCAGCGACAAGCGCGAGGCCGAGAAGGACAAAGGCGAACCGCATCATGGTCCGGTACTCCCATGGAAAGACCCGGTTGGGGAACCTGGACGGCGGCGTCAGGCGCCTGTACCGGCCGCTGTGTCCCTGGCAGCCGGCAGAGAACTTGGTGAAATCAAGGCGTCACAGGCGGCACAGGGCCTGCCGGGCGGACTGGCACGCCGGCGGCACGGACTTTTTCCCACACCTCGAAACGATGGACGGGAACATCCTTGTCGACCTCGAAGCCGAGTCTCACTCGGCCGCCGGCGATCTCGAGCACCGTGACCTTGAGCAGGCGCTCGAAGCCGATGGAGCCGCCCACGACGACGGACTCCAGGTTTTTTCTCGTCAGCACCAGCATGTCTGCAGCTCCTTTTCACGAGGGAAGTTCCGGAGCAATGCCGCTCCAGGATTCGGCCGGCACGCCGCGGGCCAGCAGAAAGACCTGCACCACGGTGCCGGTCGAAAACACTTTCACGATGGTGCCAGTGCTCGGTTCGACCTCCGCGGTGGCCTCGCGGACCTCCACGCCGGTAATGCGCTTGATCTCCTCGCGCAGCGAACGGGCGGAATTCGCGAACAGTTCCCGATGAAACTCCTGCACCTGATAGGCCCCCGTCAGGGTCTTTGCCAGGGCCTTTTCCGCGGCCGACAACACGCCGTGCAGCGTGATGACCAGCGTCTCTTCGCTCAGGACCACGGTCACCGAATTGGGCGCGTGGCCCGTCAATTGCTCCTCGAACGCACTGGCCGCCCGGGCGATCTGTTGCGCCATGTTTGAATCGGAATTGGCCATCCGCTTGGTCCCTCGTGGGCAACCGTCCTCGGTCGCCAAAAACGAAAAAAACCGACGTGGCGCCGCACCCTGGGGTGCGGCGCCACGTCGGTTTACTCGTTAACAGGCCCTCCGGCCTTGGCCGGGTTGCCCTTCACCTAGTTATCCGACGCGAATCAATCAGCAACGAATCGCTGATGGTCTCATTGTACGGCTAGAAACGGAAATAGCAAGGATATTGTCGTTCGGCGGGCCGTTTGATAATATATTTGACCGCTCTCGATCCGTTCTCAACCCGTCTGCCCAGTTCCGCCGTTCGCTGGATGGCCCCGTGGAACTCCCGGCGGAGAACCGAGCCGCACACGAGGCCGCCATGAAAAGCCAGGGAGAAATCGAAGCCGCCATCGGTGAAGGCATCAGGCGCTTCGAGCAGGAATACATGGGCCGAGGACCGAAGGACATTCATACTCACCTGCTGGGCGATCTGCTCGTGGTCCGACTGCAGGGCGTGCTGACGGCGGCCGAACAGCAGCTGGTCAAGGCGCTCCCGGCCGAAAAGGGCCGGGATCTGCTCAAGCAAGTGCGCACTCATCTGGTGGAAACGGCCCGGCCGCTGATGGAGGCGATGGTCGAGCAGGTCACCGGCGTCAGCGTGTTGAGTCTGCATCACGATATCAGCACCAAAACGGGCGAAGAGCTCGTGCTTTTCACTCTCTCGACGGCACCGCTATTCCGCGACACGAGAAAAAAGTAACGGAGAGCCTGCCGGAAAAATGGTCTCTGCTCCGAGATTCAGCCGCCTGCGGGCCTGGCAGTTCAGCTGGCGGCGGCCATATGATTCATTTCAGCGCATCACAGCGCGGCATGACGACTGACACCATTTCAAGGTTGAGCGCCTTGGCAGAAACCGAGCGCATCTGGCAAAGTGATCCTGCCCAGGAGGGAGAAATCATGCCGTCGCCGTTTCCGGGAATGGACCCGTATCTGGAATCGCCTTCGCTCTGGCCGGACGTGCATCATGAGTTGATTAGCGAAATCCGGGCGGCACTGCACCCGAAACTGCGGCCGCGCTACGTGGGCCGTATTGATGTGCGCGTCTTCGACTCCGACGACGACGACCCGGGCCGTCAGGCTCTCGTGCCCGACTTGCGCGTCGAGCGCAGTCCTGGCCGCAAGGGCGCGAAGAAACCGAAGTCCGAGGCGGTTCCTGCCGTCACGGAGCCGTTGATCGTGGCGACCCTCATGGACGAGGAGGTGGAGGAAGCCTTCTTGAAGATCGTCCATGTCGAGTCGGAGGAACTGGTGACGCTGATTGAAGTACTCAGCCCCACCAACAAGATTCGCGGCTCGCGCGGGCGGAAGAGCTTCATGGAGCAACGGCGCGAGATCGTCAACACCGACGTCCACTGGGTCGAGATCGACTTGTTGCGGGCGGGCGTGCCGTCGGTCACGGACCCGCCGCTGCCAGTGAGCGATTACCGTATCCTGGTTTCGCGAGGCGACCAACGCACCCGGACGCGCTGCTGGCCAGTGGGCGTCCGTCAGCCGTTGCCGGTGATCGCCATTCCGTTGCGCGGCAAAGATGCCGAGGTGCCGCTCGACTTAGGCGCGGTGTTCCGCACGACCTACGACCGGGCGGCCTATGACGTCTCCGTCGATTACCGCAAAGAACCCCAGCCGCCCCTGGAAGCGGACGATGCGAAATGGGCGAAGGACCTGTTGCGCGGCCGGCGCGGGAAATAGCCGGCACCCGCAGACCGGGTCTTGTTGCATCGGCCATAATTGATATAAGACTCATTCTGGAAAAGACTTGCGGAATTCGTTTTATTCGTGTTATTCGTTTCACGCCACGGTCGAGGTATGACCCTGTCGGTGAAACGAGTTTACTGCGATCAACAGGGGGCTGCATCGCGGACCTGCGACAGCGGGTGTGCAATTCCCCCTTGAATTCGCTTGCCTCGCCCTTATAATTCCAGCAGGTTTCCCCAAAGAACCTGTGCGGGTGTAGCTCAGTGGTAGAGCGCCACGTTGCCAACGTGGCTGTCGTGGGTTCGAGCCCCATCACCCGCTTTCCTCGGCCGGGAAGGTTTTCAGAACTCATCCTCGTCAAGTCGCCGCCGCGTAACTTCCAATTGCGTGGCGGGACCAGCGAGGATGAATGGTTCTAATCCTTCTCGGCTTTATTAACTTTGGCGGGAGCGCGCGATGACCGACGAGATGCAGCCACCAACCCCCATCACCGAAGACGCCCCAGCGGATGCCACGGCGACCGTGGAGGCGCCCGAGGAAGAAAAGAAGCCGCAAAAGCTGGAGCAGGCGGTGGAGTTCAAGGATGTCGGGCCGTGCAAGAAGCACATCAAGGTCACGATCGAGCGTGGGGCCATCGAGTCGAAGCTGGAGGAGAAGTTCAAGGAACTGGTGAAGGACCAGGAAATGGTCGTCGCCGGCTTCCGGCCCGGCAAGGCGCCGCGCAAGATCGTCGAACGCCGTTTCCGCAAGGACGTCAACGACCAGATCAAGTCCGAGGTGCTGCTGCAGAGCTTGGAGCAACTGGCCGAGGACCACGACGTCGCGCCGCTCAGTCCGCCGAACATCGACCCCGCCAAGATCGAGATCCCCAAGGACGGGCCGATGGTCTACGAGTTCGAGGTCGAAGTCCGGCCCCAGTTCGACCTGCCCAATTACAAGGGACTGAAGCTGAAACGGCCGGTCAAGACCTTCACCGATGCCGACGTGGTCAAGGAAATGCAGCGCCTGCTGGAGCCTTATGGGCAACTGATGCCCAAGGCCGCCGCCGCAGGCCAGAGCGAACCGACCGCCGCGGATGGCGACTATGTGATCGTGGACATCGCCACCAAGCAGGGCGTGCGAGTTTTGAGCCAGGCGACCGAGGTCAAGGTCCGGGTCAATCCTCGGCTGGCCTTCAAGGACGGCGTGGCCGACAAGTTCGGCGAGCAGATCAAGGGCGCCAAGCCCGGCGAAACCCGCAACGTCGATATTACCCTGTCCGACGCCGTCGCCGACGAGACCCTGCGCAACCAGACGGTGCAGGCCGCCTTCCTCGTCAAGGACGTGAAGACCGTTCAGTTGCCCGAAGTCACCCACGAGTTGTGCCACGAGTTCGGCGTGCATTCCGAGGATCAGCTCAAGGAACTGATCCGCGCCGTGCTGGATCGCCGGCTGGACTACGAACAACGGCAAGCGGCCCGGCGGCAGGTGCTGGCGCAGATCGGCGAGGCTTCCAAGTGGGACCTGCCGCAAGACCTGCTGATGCGGCAGTCGCGCAACGCGCTGCGCCGGCGAGTGACGGAAATGCGCGCCGGCGGCATGAGCGACGAGGACATCAACGGCCAGATGCGCCTGTTGCAGCAGGACGTGGTGTCCAGCACGGCCCTGGCCCTCAAGGAACATTTCGTGCTGCAGAAGATCGCCGAGGTCGAGAAGCTCGTGGTCAACAAGGATGACATCGACGCCGAGATTCAGCGGCTGGCGGCGCAATACGATGAATCGCCGCGCCGCATCCGCGCCCGGCTCGAAAAAGACGACATGATGGATTCGCTGGAAATCGAGCTGATCGAGCGCAAGTCCCTCGACCTGGTGCTGTCCAGCGCCGAGTACGAAGACGTGCCCCTGGATCAGACCGAGGACCGGCTCGGCACCGTCGAGGAGCAGGCGGTGCCCGGCGAGATGAAAGACCCGACGGCGGTGCCCGCCGAGGAAAAGCCGGCCGAGGCGAAAAGCTGAAGCCCGCGATTCGCATCGAGATTTCCCCGGATGGCCGTCCAGTAATTCTCGAACCGTCCTTGCGCAGCCGCAAGCGGCGGAGTTCCGACGTTCTCCGATCCACCCGACGAGCGAGAACCCAGCCATGTTTCCACCCGAATTCCAAGCGGCGGCCGGCGGCCCGATGGTCCCGCTGGCGCAGCGTTACCGCGAATACATGCGCCAGCGGCAGATGACGCTGGGCGACCTGCTCCTGGAAAACCGCATCGTTTTCCTGGGCAGCTCCCCGGAAACCGGCGGCAGCCCGGTCATCACCGATTACCTGGCCAACATCACCATTCAGAAATTGCTGTTCTTGCAGTACGAGAACCGCAACCAGGAAATTCACCTGTACATCAACTGTCCGGGCGGCTCGGTGACGGCCACGCTCGCCATCTACGACACCATGCAGTTCCTGGAATGTCCGATTTCCACGTATTGCATGGGCATCGCGGCCAGCGGCGGCGCCATCATTCTCGCGGCCGGCACCAAGGGCAAGCGTTATGCCCTGCCCCATTCCAAGATCATGTGCCATCAACCCTGGGGCCAGGTCGGCGGGCAGATTTCGGACATCGAAATCCAGGCCAACGAGATCCTCAAGGACCGTTCGGGGCTGAACAAGATCCTGGCCAAGCATACGGGCCAGCCCATCGAGAAGATCGAGATTGAGACCGAGCGCGACCGCTACTTCAACGCCCAGGAAGCCAAGGAGTTCGGCCTGGTCGACGACGTGCTGCTGCGCCTGGTGGACGACAAGAAAAAGTAACGCGCCTCGTTCCCGGGCACTGCCGCGCGGGCTTGTGGGTCAGGTTTGCAACCTGACGAACGACTGAGGCTGTCAGGTTGGAAACCTGGCCCACAGGCCAACTGCTCTTGACGAGGGGCGGCATTGCCTATTCCGCCCAGTTCCACACAATTTCTCATTAACCTGAATCCCGGCGGCCGATCTTGTTACGGGGCCGGGTGCATCTGGAGATAGACCCATGCCCCTGATTCCGATGGTGGTGGAAAGCAGCGGCCGTGACGAACGCGCGTATGACATTTACAGCCGGCTGCTGAAGGACCGGATCGTCTTCCTGCAAGGAGCCGTGGACGACGCCAGCGCCAATCTGATCGTGGCGCAGTTGCTGTACTTGCAGTTCGAGGACCCCAAGTCCGACATCCACCTGTACATCAATTCGCCCGGCGGGTCGGTGTCGGCGGGTCTGGCGATCTACGACACCATGCAGTACATCACCTGCGACGTGGCCACCTACTGCATCGGGCAGGCGGCCAGTATGGGCGCGGTGTTGCTCTGCGCCGGCGCCAAGGGCAAGCGGAGCTGCCTGCCCCACTCGCGCGTGATGATCCATCAGCCGTTGGCGGGCACCGAGGGCACGACCACGGAGATCCTGATCCACGTCAAGGAGTTCGCCCGCTACAAGCGCATCTTGAATGATATCCTGGTCCGGCACACCGGCCAGACGCTGGAAAAGGTCGAGAAGGAAACCGACCGCGACAAGTTCCTGTCCGCCAAGGAAGCGCAAGAGTACGGCCTCGTGGACAACGTCCTGGATCGCCTGACGGCGAACCCGGTGCATCCCAAAGCTTCCTCATGACCAGGCACTCGGCAACCACGCGCAGGCAAAAGACCAAGAAGGCGGGCTTCGGCGCCGCCTTCTTTTTCCTTTTGCCTGTCGCCCTTTGCCTGCTGGCCGGCTGCCGCAATTGCGATCGGGTGGAATCCGAACTGCGTCGCCGCGAAATGGAAGTCCACGAGCTGCGCGACGAGTTGGACAACGTTCAGTCGTTCAACGACGCCCTGCACCGGGAATTGGCGATCTTGCGGCAGGAAGGCAAGCTGGTCCCGACAACTCCTGCTAAACCGCAAGCGGCTGCGGAATCGGCAAAGCCGGCCATCATCGAAACGATTTCCGTCCCCAACACGATCAAGGAAATCGTCCTGAACCGTCAGACCGGCGGCCTGGACACCGACCGCTGCACCGGCGACGACGCCCTTCAAGTAGTCGTCGAGCCGCGCGACCAGGACGGCCATGCGCTGAAGGTGCCCGGCACGATGCTGGTATCGGCCCAGGAGATTCTGCCGGAAGGGCTGAAGCGGCCGCTTTCGACCTGGGAAGTGAGCGACGAGCAACTACGACGCTCGTGGAAAACCGGGTTGTTTGGCAGCGGCTTCTACGTGACGCTGCCCTGGAAGTGCCCGCCCAGCACGGAGAAACTGCGTGTGACGGTCCAGTTCACGCTGGCCGATAGCCGACTCTTTGAAGCCGACAAAGACGTGACTATCCGTCTGCTGCCGGAGTCGCAACGGCAGCCCGTCATCGCACCACCCCTGCCGCCGCCAGCGCACGAAGAACTGCCGTTGCCGCGCCGGGCGGAGAAGCCCAACCTGTCGCTGAGCGCCGGCGTGCAGTTGTTGCATCCGGAATGAGCGCTGCTTGCCCCGGATCATCCTCCTTCCGGGATCGTGGGCCTGTCTGCCCCTGGCGACTGTCAGAGGGTTTCCAAGTTCGGCGAGGCGCGCGGGCGCCAAAGAATACGTGTCCTTCCGGCGAACGGCGTCCCCGGTGCCAGTGCCGCGTGCATGGCGGACGCTGGCCGGCGAGCAAGCCGGGGTGGGCTGAATCGGGGGATCAATGGCAGTGAGGGTGAAGCTGACAGCGGCCGGCTCCTACCGGCTGGGC
>JAGVLI010000910.1 GCA_020054355.1 Planctomycetales bacterium
GAACGACGGAATGTCCGGGTCCGACATCCGCAGCGATGTAAACCACCGTGACCCAGCACCGGAATGTTCCTGGCGGGCGTGTCCGCTCTTGATCCAGCGATGCCCGACCACGGTGCCCGTGACCGCCCGAACTTGCCCCGATTCCACATTCCCACTCCCGGTGGCTGCAAGAACCCGGCTCCCGCCTTCATGGGCGGCGCCGCGCGTGGGTGGAATCACAAGGCGCCGCGCTTTGCGTGAGTCCGAGGAAAAAACTCCCCAGCGGCCTTGTGCCGACTGACGGCTGTGGGACCGCTCCGGGCGGTGGACGGCGACCACGCTTCTCCGAAGCGTCGCGAACCGTACACACCACTTGCCCCTGAGCGGCCACTTCGGACTGGAAACATGCGGAGGTTCGCCGGGCCGTCCATCGAGTAAATCTGGACGCGATTGAAGGGACTGTCGGCTATTCGCCGCGCCGTTTTTTTTCGGCACCCCGCAAGGGGAGAATACCGACCGCGACACGCGGCAGGGGCGGATGGATTTCCGCCTGACGCTGGGGGAAACCAGCGGCGCTTGCACGCTGGGGAGACGGTGCGCGCTGGGAGCGGAAAAATGCGAAGCCGCAAGCGGTAGGTGCTAAACCGCCAGCGGTCAGGAGAGGAGCGGTTGCCCCCGGTAGACGCTTACCGCCGAGCCGGCCGCGAACACGGTCGAAAACGGTGTCGCGTTCTCCAGCACCGCCCACTCGGGACCGTAGACGCCGCACCAGTCGAGGTCGATGCGATAGTCGCGCACCGGATACACTTGCCAGACCGGATGCGAAACCTCGTAACGCAGAGTTTGGCCGCGCTTGGTCACGCCGAAGCCCCAGGAGTGTTCCTTGAAGAAATGCTCGACGCTGCTCTCGGCGGGCAGGATGCCTGGCTGGTCGCCGGTCACGGATATCGTGTGTTTGCGGCCTTGCCAGTCGAGCGCGTAGTCGGCCGCAATCGTTGACTGTTCCTCTCGGACCACGCCCGTCAGCGGAGCGGCCTGGTACGGTTCGTTATAGAGCGTGCGGGCGGCCCAGGCCGTCAGGCGCTGCGGGACGAACTCGCGGATGAAGACCACGCCGCGCCGGCCCTGATGCTGGACGTAGAAACGCAGGTTCAGCTCGGCGAAATTCCGATAGCCCGGCCAGGACACGCCGAGGACGCGGGTATCGAGAAACTGAAAGGCCACCAGGCTGACGAAGCACTGCCCGTCGAGCGTGTCCAGTTCCAGTCCGGGCGGCAAGCGCGGTTGGAGCAACTCCGGCGGCACGGGATAGCTGGCCAGGAAGAGATGGGTCCAGCGGGCAGTGAGAAACGGACTCGGCATCGGGGGACTCCGCTGGTTCCTGCTAAACCGCGAGCGGGGGATTCGGTACAATAGCGACGGTCCACGACGGCTGTCAGGATATGGTAGTTCCTGGCGCGTCCCGTGGCCGGCGCACGGGAGCCGCGGTCATGGATTCCGAATACGTCAATACCCGGCTCAGCGGCATTCAGACGCTGTGGACGCTGGTGCGTCAGGCGCACGGCTCGGAAGCCGACATCGTCCAGAATGCCCAGCAGCTGCTGCTGAAGCGCTACGGCGGGGCGGTGCAGCGCTACCTGCGCGGCCTGGTGCGCAACGCCGACTCGGCCGACGACCTCTTTCAGGAGTTCGCGGTCCGCTTGCTCAAGGGCGACCTGCACAATGCCGATCCGCAACGCGGGCGGTTTCGCAATTACGTCAAGGGCGTGCTGTTCCATCTGGTGGCCGACTTCCACAAGCGCAACAAACGGCAGCCCGCCGCCCTGGGCGAGAACACGCCCGAACCGTTCGTCTCCGAGCCGTCGCACGCCGACTTCGACCGCGAGTTCGTGCAGAACTGGCGCGACGACTTGCTGGCGCGGGCCTGGCAGCGACTGGAAGAGTCCGAACGGAAGCAGCACAAGCCTTACTACACGGTCTTGCGGTTCCGTTCGCAACAACCCGACCTGTCCTCGGACCAGCTGGCGGCGCAGTTGAGCGTGAAGCTCGGCAAGCCGTTGACCGCCGCCGGCGTGCGGCAGACGTTGCACCGGGCGCGCGAGCAGTTTTCCGAAATCGTGCTCGAAGAAGTGGTGCAATCGCTCGATAGTCCGTCGCCGCAGCAGCTGGAGGATGAGCTGGAGCAGTTGGGGCTGCTGAAGTACTGCAAGCCGGCGCTGGAGCGCCGCAATCCGGCGGATTCCGAGGCCGAATAATGACCGAGCCACTGCCCGATGACGGCAGGCCGGGAGAACTGCCGCCGACTTCGGCCAATCCCGCGGAGCCGCAGCTGGCCCCGACGCTGGACAGCGAGACCGCGGCGGGCAGCAACAGCCAGTACGACAGCGCATTCTTGACCGCGCCTTCGTTTCGCGCCCCCGTCATCACCGGGCCGCCCACCTTGCAGCCGGGCGAACGCTTCCTCGATTTCGAGATTGTCGCCGTCCTCGGCACCGGCGCGTTCGCGGTTGTCTATCTCGCGCGGGAGCTTTCCCTGGATCGTCAGGTCGCGCTGAAGGTCTCCGCCAACCGGGGTGCCGAGGCGCGCACGCTGGCCAGCCTGGAACACGAGCACATTGTCCGGGTTTTCTCGGAAGTGGTCGATCGGGACCACAACTGGCGGCTGCTGTGCATGCAGTACATCAACGGCATCACCCTGGAGCAGGTGATCCGCTGCCTGGATCAACTCGAACCGGCTGTCTGGAGCGGCCGCGCCATCCTGGAAGCCATCGATGCCAGCTGCACCCGGCCGGCATTGTTCGATCCGGCGGCGGTGCGCGACCGCGAGTTGCTCTGGCATGCGGACTTTGACGAGGCCGTCGGCTGGATCGGCATGCGGGTGGCCGAGGCGTTGGCCCACGCACATAGCCAAGGCGTGCTGCACCGCGACATCAAGCCCGCCAATATCCTGCTGAACCGCTACGGCCGGCCGCTGCTCGCCGATTTCAACATCGCCTTCGATCCCCGGCCGGTGCGGGGCGGCGCCCGGTCCATGTTCGGCGGCACGCTCGGCTACATGGCCCCGGAGCACCTCGACGCCTTCAACCCCGACGAGCGGACGCTGCCCGACGCGGTCGATCAGCGCTCGGACCTCTATTCCCTGGGCGTGGTGCTCTGGGAAACGCTGACCGGCCGGCTGCCGTTCCCGGTGGTGGGCAAGGGATCGGTCGGCGACTCCTTACGCACCCTGGCGGAGTTGCGC
>JAGVLI010000908.1 GCA_020054355.1 Planctomycetales bacterium
GCCCCACTCCGCATGGACATGGGCGCGCGGCTGCCAGAGCTTGTAGCGCTGCGGTTCGTCGCTGTGCCAGCCAAACCACCAGTCCACCAGCGCGGGCGAGACACCGGGCATCTCGGTGCGGATCGCGACACGCAATGAGCCGTCGTCGCAGAGGCTGTAGCCGTTCTCCAGGGTTGCGCGGGTGGGGTCCAGGAACTGCGGGGCGTCGGCGAGCGGGGGCAACAAGGGGCCGGCGATTGGACCCTGGGCAATCGCTTCGCGGGCGTGCGCGGAGAGCGGGGCGAGCGTGGGGTTCCAGAACCTGGCGTAGGGCTTGCCGTCGAGGTCGCCAGGGTGCATGGCCAGGTAGCGCGTTGGTTCGTTTGTCCTGGGGATCATGTCTCAACCTTCAGATGTAGGTCAGGCTTTCCAGCCTGACACTGGCGTCCTCGTCAGATTCTCCGTCAGCCTCGGCAGCCTGCCGCTGGCGCCAGAGTCAGGCTGGAAAGCCTGACCTACAAGACTCGGACTTCAGGTCTCTGGATTTGGCGAAACTTCTGGACGGCCCATCCAGGGGTGGAAGCGGCCCTGGGGGTCGCGGGCGGCGCGGATGCGGTCGAGTTGGGCCAGGTGGTCGTCCGTGACGAAGCGCGAGGGCCGCTGGCCCAGGTTTTCATCGGCCAGCTGGCAGCCGGTGGCCAGGTGCTGCATTTCGCGCATCCTTTCGACCGGCCAGTTGGCATAAGCAGCATCGTCCTTGGCGTGCTGCCAGACGGAATAGAGCGCGATGTAAGTGTCATCTTCCATCGAGTAGGCCATGTCCGGGCGGTCGGGCGGCGGCGACCAGTTCATCCAGAGCACGTGCGACGGCGCGGGCGGCAGCGTGGCGGCGATCCGCTGCAAGCCGGGCAGCAAGGCGTCGATCGAAGCGCCCGTCCACATGTTATCGACGGCATAGCGATGGCGCTCCGGATAGTGCTGCATGACGCCGGTATAGAGCAAGCGCAGCCCGGAGGGCACGAAGGGCAGCCGTAACGCTGCCCGGCGGCGCAGCGGGCTGGCATTCATGAAGGCGACGGCGTTCAGCGCTTCGCGCCAGCTGTTGGCGAAGACCGGGGCCACGACCATGATGCCGGGGCCACGGACCCAGGTGACATGGCGCGACAGCATGAGCATCAACTCCACGGAGGCGGGCACCTGGGGGCCGACGGCGTGCGCCCAGCGAAAGACTTCTTCCAGCAGATCGATCGAAAAGTGCTGGAGCGCGAGGCCGATGATTTTCGGCCGGCGGTAGAGGCGCAAGTGGAAGCGCGTGACCACGCCGAAGAAGCCGGGGCCGGCGCCGCGGGCCGACCAGTAGAGGTCGGCATTCTCCGTCGCGCTGGCATGGAGGAGCTGACCGTCGGCGGTGACGACGTCGATGGCCTCGACGCTCATGCAGGCTGGACCCAGCGCCCGGCTGTGCCAGCCGTAGCCGCCCTGGAGCAAGTAGCCGCCGAGGCAGACCCCTTTGCAGTGCCCCGCGGGGAAGAAGAGGCCAAGTCGGGCCAACCGCATCGCCAGGTCGAAGCCGGCGCGGCCGGGTCCGGCAGTGGCGCGCATGGATTTCGCGTCGATGCGCACTTCATCGAGTCGGGCGACGTCGAGGAGCAGACCGCCGTCGCGAAGATGGTTGCCGGCCCAGCTGTGGCCCCCGGAGCGCACGGCGACCCGGAGGTTCTCGCGCTGGGCGAGCTTGACGGCGGCGATGACGTCGTAGACATCGTTGGCCTGAACGATTATTTCCGGAAAACGGTTGGGCAGGCGGGCGTTGCGCAGGGCGGCCTGGCGGGCGGCTTCGTAGCCCGGTTGGTTGCGGCGATAGGTGGTTCCACGGGGCTTGGTTGAGGCGGTCAAGCCGGTTCCTTGTCGTTGTGTCGGCAGAAGAACGTTCGTAGGGTCCGCTGTGCGGACCAATAGAACAGTACCATCAGAGTTGTTCAATGGTCCGCACAGCGGACCCTACGAATTTTGTGCTCTATTGCGCACACTATACACCGGATCAGTGATTCTTCGCTCATTTCCAGAAGCCGCTTGCGGTGGGGAACTTTTCCGGGTAGCATCTCAACTAAGGATAGGGTGAATGAGGTCCTTCCTCAAGAACCCTGCTCCACTTGCCAACCTGCCTGCCACCGCTGACCCTCCGGCGTAGGGTTGAACACTCCTGCCACGGGAGCCCCACCATGCCTTCCCATGCCACTCCGGGCGGCTGCTCCGAATTCATGCGTCTCCAGCAACTCGATCGGCGTTCGTTTTTGCAAGTCGGCGGACTGGGCATGCTCGGCGTGTCGCTGGCCAACGTGCTGGCTGCCGAAGCGCGGGCATCCAACTATGGCGCGGAAGTGCCGCGCGCCCGGGCGAAGAATTGCATCTTCGTCTTTCTGGGCGGCGGGCCGAGCCAGCTGGAAACCTTCGATCCCAAGCCCGATGCGCCTGCCGACTATCGCACCATCTACAACACGATCCAGACCAGCGTGCCGGGCACGCTGATGTGCGAATATCTGCCTGACATCGCCAAGCATGCCGACAAGGCAGCGCTGGTCCGCTCGGTGTGGCACAAGTACGCCGGGCATTTTGGCGGGCATCGCTATGCCTTGACCGGCCAGGCAGCGCCGGGCAACCCCGATGTGCAAGCGCGGCCCGACGACAAGCCGGGGATCCAGTCGCTGGCCATGAAGTACCTGAAGCACACCAGCGCGATGCCGGCGGGCATCATGCTGCCCTGGCTGGCCACCGACCAGGGCAACGGCGCCAGCGGCGGCATGGGCGGCGGGGTGCTGGGCAAGCAATACGACCCGATCATGGTCGAAATCGAGAAAGCGACGCTCGACCAGCCGGGCAAGATGCCCAGCTTTCGCGTCCCGGAATTCACGCTGCACCCGACCCTCACGGCGAACCGCTTCGAGGACCGGCGCAGCCTGCTGGGCGCGATCGAGAACCAGCGCCGGCAGCTGGCGGTCAGCGCCGGCGCGCAGGAGATGAATTCCCTTTACACCCGCGCTTGCGACCTGCTGACCTCGCCGAAGATCAAGGAAGGTTTCGAGATCGAAAAGGAAGACGCCAAGCTCCGGCAGCAGTACGGGCAGAACGCCCTGGGCCAATCGTGCTTGCTGGCCCGGCGGCTGGTGGAGCGCGGCGCCCGCTTCGTGCAGGTGAACATGTCGCGCTATGTGACCATGCCGGGCTACGGCTGGGACACGCACGACAAGGGCGAGCAGGTGATGAAGACCCAGCTGCTGCCCAAGCTGAACTCGGCGGTCGGCTCGTTGATCGGCGACCTGGCCGAGCGCGGCATGCTCAAGGACACCCTCGTCGTAGCGATGGGCGAATTCGGCCGGACGCCGAGGGTGAAGAAGGACGGCGGCCGGGACCACTGGGCCAACTGCTATTCGCTGCTGATGGCCGGCGGCGGAGTACACGGCGGGCTGGTCCACGGCAAGTCCGACAAGAACGCGGCTTATCCGACCAACGATCCGGTGGAAGCACGGGAAATCATCCTGACCATCCTGACGCTGCTGGGGGTGCCGACGTTCGTCACGGACAATCTGGGGCGGGCCGCGCCGCTGTTCGAGGGGGCGGGGCCGGTGGAACGGCTGTATTCGTAGGAAAACATTGAGACTCC
>JAGVLI010000305.1 GCA_020054355.1 Planctomycetales bacterium
ATCGAGCCAGTCCGCGCCCGCGCCGCCGTAGAGCTGGTCGTTGCCGGCCCGACCGAAGAGTGAATCCGCGCCGGGACCGCCGAAGATGCGATCAACGCCACTACCGCCCCGGATCGTGTCGTTGCCGAAGCCGCCATAGAGATACGTCGGCTTGACGATGCCCTCGCCAATCTGGATGAAGTCGTTGCCGTCCTTGCCGTCCACCGCGATGGCATTCACCTGCGCGGCGGCGAAGGATTCGCCGAGCACATAAATCCGGCTGTTCGCCAATCGAAAGTCGATGGTGTTGGCCGCGTCGTTGCCCATGACGGTCAACACGCCGTTGTGCAGCACGGGGTCCAGCGGCCGCAGCCCGACCAGGCCGGTAGTCGGTGTTTCGCGCTGCTCCAGGGATTCCACGCTGGGCTTGAACGTCGTCGGCATCGCCGATGCGACACCGGGCTTCGGGGTGAACGCCGCCAGCAACTTGCGCAGCAAATGCAACATGAGTGTCCCCCGACCTCGTGGCAGTGCGTTGAAACTTCGCGCGAACGGATTGTCTCGGTTTTTTGGGACGGGGGAGTTACCTCAATCGAGGGTTTCTGTCCAGACCAAGGCAGGCCTTGGCGACCAGATTGTTGGCGAAAAATATCGCCTCCAGTGCCGAACTCACGCGGCTGGGCGGACTGGGCAAGGGTCGCTGGGGGAAAAGCAGGTCTCTGCAGCCGGCCTCTCGGAGGGCG
The DNA here is from genome assembly GCA_020054355.1 of Planctomycetales bacterium. Classification (GTDB taxonomy): domain Bacteria; phylum Planctomycetota; class Planctomycetia; order Gemmatales; family Gemmataceae; genus JAGVLI01. The sequence goes on from JAGVLI010000305.1 coordinate 723, forward strand.
GCTACAGGTCATTCGGTTCTTTCTCTTCAACATCCATGCAAGCTGCGGAGCGGTTCGTGGGATAGGATTCCGATCCTGTCAGCGCACAGACAGGATCGGAATCCTATCCCACGTCCGTTGCGGCTCTGCCGCGTTGGGTGGCTTGTTACTACAATAAGGGCTGCAAGCGACGGGCCGGACTCGGGTCCGACCTGCCGCGTCCGCCCCTGGGAACCGCCATGCTGCAACAGCAATTCGTGGAACTGGCCGAGCTGGCTGGTGGCTTCATTCACGAAATCAAGAACCACCTGAGCACGCTGGGCTTGAACCTGCAGCTGCTGTCCGAGGACTTTGGCCAACCGCAATCGCAGCGCGACCGCCGGTCCCTCGAACGCATCCAACGGCTGCAAGGCGAATGCGGCCGGCTGGTGGACGTCTCCAACGACTTCCTGCGCTTCGCGCGCGTCAAGGACCTGGAACTTCAGCCGGTCGGCCTCGGGGCGCTGGTCGAGGAGATGGTCGATTTCTTCGGACCCACCGCCCGGCAGGCCAACCTCGAAATCAAGGTCTACGTACCCGCCGACCTGCCGCCAGTGCTGCTCGATCAAGACCTGTTCAAGCAAGCGCTGCTGAACCTGCTGCTCAACGCCCAGCAGGCCATGAGCGCCGGCGGCGAGTTGACCATCCAGGCCGCCCGCGAGCCGGACTGGCTCGTCCTCGTCCTGATCGACACCGGCAAGGGCATGACCGAGGAAGTGCAGAGCAAGATTTTCCGCCCCTTCTTCTCCACCCGGCCGGGCGGCAGCGGGCTGGGCTTGCCGACCGTGCGCAAGATCGTCGAGGCCCACGGCGGCGCCATCAGCGTCGAAAGCGAAGTCAGCCGGGGCACCAAATTCACCATCCGCTTGCCGATCCCCCCGGCCAGCGCCAACGGCAGCGCGAAAGGAACGAGCGTGGAAACGATTGCCAACCTCAACGGCAAGCAAATGCCCCTGGCGGAAGTCATGGTGCCGGCCCTGGATCGCGGCTTCCTGTTCGGGGACGCCGTCTACGAAGTGATCCGCATCTGCCGGGGCAAGCCGTTCCTGATGGCCGAGCACATGCAACGGCTGGCGCGCAGCCTGGACGCCATCCGCATCGGCGGGGTCGATCTGCCCCGCATGGAGCAGCGCATCCGCGAGACCATCGCCGCCGGCAAGTTCCAGGAAGCAACCGTCTACATCCAGGTGACGCGCGGCGCCGGCGCGAAACGCGCGCACCCCTTTCCGCCGCAAGCGACGCCGCTGGAATTGTTCTGGGTCCAGGAGTTCGTCGATCCCTATCTCGAAGCCCGGCAGCACGGGGCCGCCGTCACGGTGGTGCCCGACATCCGCTGGGACCGCTGCGACATCAAATCGACGAACCTGCTGCCCAACGTGCTGGCCGCCCAGGCCGCCAAGGATGCCGGCTGCGTGGAAGCGATCTTCATCGAAAAGGACGGCACCCTCTGCGAAGGCTCGCACACCAGCCTGTTCGGCGTGCTGGACGGCCAGCTGCTGACCGCCCCGAACAGCAACGCCATCCTGCCGGGCATCACGCGCGGTCTGGTGCTGAAGCTGGCGGAGCGGGCGAAAATTCCGCTGCGCGAGCACGTCTTCAAGCAGGTCGATTTGCCGAAGATCAGCGAGCTGTTCCTGACCGGTACGACATCCGAGGTGCTGCCGATCGTCCGGGTCGACGGCGAGCAAATTGGCGACGGCAAGCCCGGCCCGGTGACGCGCCGCTTGCAAGAAGCCTATCAGCAAGCGGCGCGCGAGACCGCGGAGTAAAATGGGGTTGCCGGGCGAGCGTCGGGGCGTCAGCCCGACGTGTGTTCTTTGGTTGTCTTTCCCGATAGCTTTGGTCTTGCTCGAACGAGAATTTGAGAAAACGAGCTGCGTCTTCTTGTATGGCCAAAACCCAGACCAGCACCCGCCTCAAAGTGCCGGTCAACATTCTGGATCAGGTCGATGCTGTCGGCCAGAAAGTCGCCCAAGTCTTCAAGAAGATCATGCGGATTCGCTTCGACGACTTCCTGCCGAAATGGAACTACCGTGCCCTGCCTTCCTGAAATCGGGCAATTACTTCGCCGGGGGTTACTTAACTGAGAACTCCCGGACAGCCTGATCCTCTCTCGGACACGGTCCCTTGATTGTTTGACAGTGCCGTTCATCGAGTGCCTTCGCTTGCTGCGCTCCCGGCCATCAGCTCGGCGTCCAGCGAGCGCAGCTCGTCCTCCAAACTGTCGAGCAGTTGTTCGCAGCCCTGCAGGCGATTCGCGCGGCCGTGCGCCTCCAGCTCGGCGGCCTTGCCCCACGCCGGGCCGCGACTGAAGTTCACCACCATGCCCTTGAGCGCGTGTGCGGCTCGTTGAAGTGCGTCGGCGTCGGCCCGGGCAAGCGCTTGCCGGAGGGATGCCAGGAGCCGTGGGTAGTCGGCCCGGTACAGGCTCACCAGCTCGTCGAGCAATTCGGTGCTGCCTTCGGTGCGTTCCCGTAAGTCAGCCCAATCCACCGTCGGCGCCGGCGATGCGAGATCGCGCGGCTGCGTTGCGGGCGAGGCGGTGGTTGGCGGTACGTACGGCTCGTTCACCTCCGTGGCGGTCGATGCCGTTCCCCAAGCCTCCACCGCCGGGAATAGTTCGCGTGGCCGGACGGGCTTGGCCACATAGTCATCCATCCCCGCCAAGAGGCAGCGTTCCTTGTCCCCTTGCATGGCATGGGCGGTGAGGGCGACAATGGGCAAACGCCTTCCGCCCGATTGCTCGGCCGCGCGGATGGCTGCCGTGGCCTCAAACCCATCCATGCGCGGCATCTGCAGATCCATGAGGACCACGTCGAAGCGGCCCGCCTTGACCGCCTCGACCGCCTCGACGCCGTCCGTGGCCAGTGTGACTGCGTGCCCGCGCTTCTGCAGCAGGGTCTGTGCCAGGATGCGGTTGGCGGCGTTGTCCTCCGCCAGCAGGATGCGCAGGGGACGCTGGCTTGGAGGCAAAACACCGACCTCCGCTCCCAGCTGCCGAGCCGACGGCGGCAACCCCAGGACTGCCCGAATGCGATTCTGCAGCTCGGACTGGGACACCGGTTTCTGGAGGAAAGCGGCAATCCCCAGCGAGTGGCAGCGGGCCGCCGCACCGGCGCCGCCCGCGGAAGAGAGCATGATCAGAGTTATGCCACTCCAGTCGGGATTGGCCTTGATGCGCTCCGCCAGCGTGAAGCCGTCCATTTCCGGCATCATGACGTCGATCAGCGCCAGCTGAAAAGCAGTCCCAGCTTCTCCGGCGTCGGTCAAGGCTTTCAGGGCAGCTGCGCCGCTCTCCACGGCCGTCGGCCGCATCTTCCAGTTTTGGAGCATGGTGGTCAAAATCCGGCGGTTGGTGGCATTGTCGTCAACCACGAGGACGTGCAGATCGCGCAGGGTCGTCATGGTCCGCGTGCTGGGGCCGGAACGCTGGCGCACACCGATTCCAAAGGACGCCGTGAAATGAAAAGTGCTGCCCTTGCCGACGGTGCTCTTCAACCGCAGCTGCCCCCCCATTTGCTGAACCAACGAGGAGGCGATGGCCAGCCCCAGGCCGGTGCCGCCATACTTCCGGGTCGTGGAAACGTCGGCTTGGACGAACGCCTGGAAGACAATGGGTTGCTTTTCGGGTGGGATGCCCACGCCCGTATCCTGGACCTGGCAGCGCAGGTGGATTTGCTCCGGGGTCCGGCGCTCGACTCCGATGTGGACGGCTATCTCACCTCGGTCGGTGAACTTGATGGCATTGCCGAGCAGATTCATCAGGATTTGCCGCAGCCGGCCAGGGTCGCCGATCAGCACGTCCGGCACATCCGGCTCGATCTCGCAGGTGACTTCCAGTCCCTTCTCGGCGGCCCGCAGCGCCAACGTCCGGGCAGTGTCCCCGACGCACTCCCGCAGGTCGAAGTCGGTCGCGTCCAGTTCGAGCCGCCCGGCCTCGATGCGCGAGAAGTCGAGAATGTCGTTGATGATCTCCAGCAGGGAGGTGCCCGAGGACTTGACCAGGCTCAGGTATTCCCGCTGATCCGGAGTGAGCGGGGTTTCCAGGGTCAGCTCGGTCATGCCGAGGATCGCGTTCATCGGCGTGCGGATCTCGTGGCTCATGTTGGCCAGGAAGGCACTCTTCGCCCGGGTGGCCGCCTCCGCCGCCTCCTTGGTCGCGCGCAATTGCGCATGGTTCCTGAGCCGCTCGATCCCCAGCGCGATCGCCTCCGCC
>JAGVLI010000686.1 GCA_020054355.1 Planctomycetales bacterium
CACATCGCCACCATGACGCCGGGCGATTGTGGCTCGGCCGAGCTGCCGCCGGAGGAAATCAGCCGGCTGCGCCGCGCGGAAGGGACCAAGGCCGCGGCCGAGGCGGGCGGCAAGTATTACTGCCTCGAAGAGCGCGACTTGCTGGTCTGCTACGAACGGCGCACGGTGGAAAAAGTCACCCGCCTGCTGCGGGAAGTACAGCCGCGCATCGTGCTGACGCACAGCCCAGCCGACTACATGCTCGACCACGAGATGACCAGTTCGATCGTCCGCGCTGCTGCTTTCGCCGCGCCGATTCCCAATTTCCTGCGCGAAACCGGCATCGGCCCGCCGCTGCCGGCGATTCCGTATCTCTACTACTGCGATCCAATCGAGGGTAAAGACCCGCTCGGCCGCGACGTGCCGCCGGGGTTCTGCATCGACGTGGGCAGCGTAATCGAAGCGAAGGCGGCGATGCTGGCGTGTCATGCGAGCCAGCGCGACTGGCTGCTGAAGCATCACGGCATCGATCACTACATCGAAGCGATGCGGCACTGGTCGGCGGAACGCGGCAAACAGAGCGGCGTGCAGTATGCCGAGGGCTTTCGCCAGCATCTGGGGCACAGCTATCCGCAGGATAATTTGCTGGGGCAGGTGCTGGGGGTGGCGGGGAAGGCGGGCTAGAGCGGTTCGGAACCGAGTAGGGCGGCCAGGCGTTCGGTCCGCACAGCGAACCCTGCGGAATTCCGTAGGGTCCGCTGTGCGGACCAATCAGTTGATTCGCTGACCCTTCGCCCTACTCCTTGATCGTCCACAAGTGGATCAGATACTTGGTGCCGGAATTGTCTAGGATGGTTTCGGTCTTGTCCGGCTGCCAGTCGCCCATGGTGAAGCGGTGCGAGACGATCCGCGAGCCGGGCTTCAGGGTCTTTTGCAGCGCGGGCCGCACGGCCAGGTTCAGGTCCTGGCCCATGTAGAGGAAGACGACATTGGCGTCGGAGTAGTCCTTGATCTCCAGCACGTCCTGCTTCTTGAATTCGAGCTTGTCCTCGACCTTGGCCTTCTTGGCGTTCTCGTTGGAATCCTTGATGCGTTCCGGGTCGATGTCCAGGCCGATGCCGCGCTTGGCCCCGTGCTTCTCGACGGCGGTGATGACAATCCGGCCGTCGCCGCAGCCGAGGTCGTAGACCACTTCATCCTTCTTGACGCCGGCCAGCTTGATCATGGCATCGACCACTTCCTGCGGCGTCGGCACGTAGCGGACCACGATCTTGTCGGGCTGGGAAGCATCGACTTCGCGCAGGTCGGCCTCGGCTTCCTTGCCCGGCTTGATCGTCACCTTGCGGGTGCGGGTAATCGTGGTGTAGTTGTTCGGCGCCCAGGTGGCGACCAGCGTGTAGGTGAATTCCTTGCCGGCTTCCAGCGGCGGCGACACGAAGGTCCGCACCTCGCCGGTCTGCTTGGTCACGGTATCCTGGATCAGCAGCTTGGTGTTGGCTTGCGGCAACAGCACCTTCAGGGTCGCGGTCTGATCCTTGGTCTGCTGGCCGCGCGCGGCGGACAGGACGAGCAGCGCGACGCCCAGGACGATCCCCGCCCGAGCATGGCCCCGATGCAACATGGTCCTCACTCCTGCAAGAATTTAGGGGAAAATGCAGGAGCATTGTTGCCTACTTTCCCCCGTCCGTCAAGTTGGGTATGCTGTAGCTGCGCCTGGTCACATACTTGTTGATTCGCGACGCTTCGCGGAAGCGTTGAACGATCCGACGCTTCTGCGAAGCGTCGCGAACCTGCGCGTTCGGCCTCAGCTACCGACCTGGCAAACCTGCCGCGCTGCTGGTTGAATCGTGGAAAAACCCGGAGCGAACCCCATGCCCGATCTCGCGGACGGCGACTCCACCCAGATGCAAGGCTCCTCGGCGACGCCTTACACCCTGAAGAATGTCGGCGGCGTCTACTCCTGCACCTGCCCGGCCTGGCGCAATCAATCGACGGCCATCGAGAAGCGGACCTGCAAGCATCTGCGCAAGCTGCGCGGCGACGCGGCCGAGAATGTTCGGATCGGCACCGCCACTCCCGCCCTCGCTCCAGCCGTAGCCAAAGCAGCCGGGCCGCCGCTCTTGCTGGCGGAAAGCTGGGACTGCGTCACCGATCCCACCGGCTGGTGGCTGAGCGAAAAGCTCGACGGCGTGCGCGCCTACTGGAACGGCAAGCAGTTCCTCTCCCGCCTGGGCAACCCCTTCCACGCCCCGGATTGGTTCATCGCCCAGCTGCCCGACGTGCCGCTGGACGGCGAACTCTGGATCGACCGCAAGAAGTTTCAGCGGACGGTGAGCATCGTCCGCCGCCAGGACAAGAGCGACCACTGGAAGGAAGTGTCGTTCGTGGTCTTCGACGCTCCCGGACTCGACAAGACCTTCGAGCAACGGCAGCAGTTCATCGTGGCTTGCGTCCAGCCGCTGAAAGCCGGCCACCTGCGGGCGCACGAGCAGCAGCGCTGCCAGGGCATCGGCCATCTGCGCCAGGAACTGACGCGCCTGGA
>JAGVLI010000246.1 GCA_020054355.1 Planctomycetales bacterium
CGGCTTCGCGGACTGGATGCGCGCCCACGGCAAGCTCGGCGGCCAACACAAGCTGCCGCGCATGGACAACACCGGCCGATTGACGGACGAAATGGGCGGCTGGCTGCGGACCCACCAACGGCTCGACGCTGCTCAGCGCGAAACGATGAATCGGATCGGCGCTGCGCTGACCGGCGGCTTTCCCGGTTGACATCTCGTTGCAATCGAGTAACCAGGATACTGGGAAATCCGACACGCCTTCCCGGAGAGTCGAGCCATGCGCCGTTTCGCCGTGCCACCGCTCCTGGCTGCCGTTTGGTTCTCCCTGTATTGCGCCGTGCCATGTCGCGCCGAGGCGGAGAAACTCCAGGTCGATGCGGGTTTTCCCGGCGGCAATATCATCCTGGACAAGGTGGAAGGGGACAACGTCCACCTCCATCAAGACCTGCGCGACACGGCGGGGGACTGGTTTTACTGGTCCTTCCGCGTCCGGGGCGCGCAGGGCCGGACCCTGACGTTTCACTTCACCAAGGGCAACCCCATTGGCGTCCGCGGTCCCGCCGTCTCCACGGATGGCGGCAAGTCCTGGAAATGGCTGGGAGCGCAGTCCGTGCGCGGCGTCAGCTTTCATTACGCCTTCGCCGCCGACGCCCAGGAAGTCCGCTTCAGCCTGGCCTTCCCTTACCAGGAGCAGAACCTCAAGGACTTCCTCGCGCGCTTCGAGAAGAATCCGCACCTGAAGGTCGAATCGTTGTGCAAGACCCGCAAGGAGCGCAACGTCGAACTGCTGTTCCTCGGCCGGCTCGACGGCAAGTGCCGGCATCGGGTGGCCCTGACCTGCCGGCACCATAGCTGCGAGATGATGGCCAGCTATGTACTCGAAGGCATCATCGAAGCGGTGCTGGCCGATACCGAGGACGGCAAATGGCTGCGCGAGCACGTCGAGTTCTTCATCGTGCCGATGATGGACAAGGATGGCGTGGAGGACGGCGACCAGGGCAAGAACCGCAAGCCCTACGACCACAACCGGGACTACGAAGGCGAGAGCATCCATGCTTCGGTGAAAGCGATTCGCGAACGGCTGCCGAAGTGGTCGGACGGCAAGCTGTCGTTCGCGCTGGACATGCACTGCCCCGGCAATCGCGGCAACGGGCACGAGACCATCTATTTCGTCGGCGGTCCCAACGAAGTGGTGTGGAAGGAAGTCGGCAAGTTCAGCAAGTTGCTCGAAGCGGTGCAGCAAGGGCCGTTGGTGTTCAGCGGCAAGAACAACCTGCCGTTCGGCCAGGGCTGGAATGTCCAGGCGACCTATGGCAACCGCAAGGCGTTCTCGCGCTGGGCCGCCGAACTGCCCGGCATCAAGTTCGCCTCGACCATCGAGGTCGCCTACGCCAACGCGGACGGCAAGGTCGTCACGGACCAGAGCGCCCGCGCCCTCGGCCACGATCTCGCGAAGGCGCTGCGGAAATACCTGTCGGCCGAGTGACGCGGGCAATCCCACATACACAATCGAAGTGCAAATCGGATCAACCGTGCGAAGCCTGTTGCTTCCGCGTGCAGTAGCATGTAGCATACTACTGCTTGCTGATGATTCCCACCTGCCGGAGTCCGGACATGCCGCGCTTAATTACCACCTTGGCGGTCCTATTGCTGGCACCTGGCATCGTCCTTGGCTCGCCGGACCAGCCGGGTCCCATCGAGAAAGTCTGGTACACGCCGCCGGAGTTGCTGGCGAAGCTGGCGGAGCGCGACGGCATCCGCTGGGCCATGCCCGAGACGCTGGCAGGGCGCGCGTTCTTGGGCGGCGAGAAAGTCACCGCCAAGGCAGCGCTCGACGAAGCCTGCAAGCAGTGGCAGCTGGCGTGGTTCGAGGCCAAGGGCATTGTCGTCGTTCACAAGCCCGACGATGCGAAGCTGAAGCACTGGACCGATGCCCTGGCGACCGGAGGCGAAAAAGCGTCAGAGGCTGCGTGGGAACTCGGGTGGTTGCGCGACGCCCGCGCTGTGGAGCCACTGAGCAAGGCATTGGCGAGTGCCGACCCTGGCATTGCCTTGTCGGCAGCGCGGGCGCTGGACTTGCTGGTCCGCGAAGTGCCGGTCGGTCGCGAGGAGCGCGTCGATGCCTTGCCTACGGGGCGGGTGAGCTTGGCGGTCACGGTCGCACTGCCGTCGGACCTGACCAAGCAACTTCAGTCGCCTTACCCTGCGGTGCGGGCGGCGGCGTTACGACTGCTCCTGGCCCACGGAGGGAAGACGGCCGATGAGGCGCAGACCGCCACGGCGGAAGACCGGAGCGCACTCGTTCAGCGGGTGCGACAGCAGGCGATGTACGCGCCGCCCGCGAAGAAGGAAGCACCCAGCAAGTGGGACGTGTTGCTGCCGTTACCCAAAGACCCTGCCGAGGTAAAAGCGGCTTGCGACAAGATGATCGGCGAGTTACCGGCGCTGGAGAAGCGCAGCGGCTGGGAGGACATGCAGCATCGGGTCCGCATCATGGCGGCGTGGTCGAAGGCAGGCAGCGAGCCGGCCACGGATGCGCTGATCGAACTGACCGGCACCAAGATTCAATTCGGCTGGTTCCCCGGATATGTGCAAAAGGAGTTGACGACGACAGGGAACGCCAGGGTCCAGGGGATGCTCAAGGAACTGATGCCGAAGGCCGACCGGGCCACGCTGGTCCGTGGCCTGGAACAAGGCTCCTATGGCGAAGGATTGTTGGCGTATGTCCGGCCGCACCTGGCGGAGCAGACGATTTGCTACGTCGCCGCCCGCAAGGCCGGCCGTGAAGCCCTCGACGATTTGCTGGCCCTAGCGGCAAAAGGCAACTATGCAGCCATCGACGCGGTCGGCGTCATCGGCGGGGCGCAAACGGTGCCGGTGTTGACCGGCTTGTTGAACAGGGACGAAGCGAACTCGGCGACACTGGCGTTTCGCGCTGCCAAGGCGCTCGGCAACGTGGGTACGCCGGAGGCGGCAGCGGCCTTGCTGGAAGCGACGAAAAGTGATAATCGATTGCGCCGTCATGCGGCGGCGCTGTTCCTCGGCCGGATTGGCGGCCCGCAGGCGGAAGCCCGCTTGCAAGAACTGCTGGCCAAGGACGGTGATCGGCTCGTCAAATCAGCGGCTGCCGATGCGTTGGAGCAGCTTGGCGGCAAGGGCAACCTGGCAGTGGCCGCGAAATTCCGCGCTGCCGACCAGGCGCTGCCGTCGGCCGTCTACCAGCCTCGCAACAGCCGATTTGGTCCGGACTTTCCAGTCAATGAATGGGTTAATCTCAAGATTCGCATCGGGGCTTTCGCCGAGTTCGGCGAGATGGGCTGGAACTACGATGCAGCCAATAAGCTCTTCTTCCGCTATGGCGGTTGCTCCGGCTACACCAACGAATTGACGGCTTTCGACCTGGGCACGGAGCAGTTCGTGCAACGGCGACCCAACGAGGAGATGGCGGGCTGGGAAGACCGCCGTCCGCCGCGCGGCTGCTCGGC
>JAGVLI010000015.1 GCA_020054355.1 Planctomycetales bacterium
ATCAGTGCTTGCCGCCCTTGTTCGCAGCGCTGCGGCGGCGCGCCCCGGTTTTCGCTATCATCTGTTCGGATCACGGCACCGCCTACGGCGAAGCGGGCTACCACGGCCATCGGCTGGCGCATCCGGTCGTCTGGACGGTGCCCTACGCGGAGTTCGTGTTTTGACCGCTTGCGGCTTTGCACGCCATTCACGGAGCCGGCCCATGCGCCTCGCCGAAGTCTTGACCGAAGCGCCGTATCAGGGCTACAGCTACGGCTACCCGCACAAAACCGCGTACCGCCCGTTGCGGCCAGCCGTAACGCTGCGCGCAGCCTGGGCCGCCGAGCCGCGCGATGCCCTCTTTCTGTACCTGCACGTCCCCTTCTGCGAGATGCGCTGCGGGTTCTGCAATCTCTTCACCCAGGCGCGGCCGAAAGACGACCTGGTCACTAGCTACCTCGCTGCCTTGCGCCGACAGGCGATGCAAGTCCGCGCAGCTCTGGGCATGGCGCGGTTCGCTCGCTGCGCCATCGGCGGCGGCACACCGACTTTTCTGAATGCTGGCCAACTGGACACGCTGTTCGATATTGCCGAGGAAGTTCTGGGCGCGCCCCCGGCGGACCTGCCGGTGTCGCTGGAAGTGTCGCCGGAAACCATTGACGCGGAAAAACTCGCTTTGTTGAGAGAACGTGGCGTCGAGCGCCTCAGCATCGGCATCCAGAGCTTTCGGGAAGCGGAAACGTCGGCCGTGGGCCGGCCGCAGCCGGCGGCCACCGTTCGCCGCGCGCTCGAATTGCTTCAACCTGCGGATTTCCCGACGCTCAATCTCGACCTGATCTACGGACTGCCCGGCCAGACCGCTGACAGCTGGCTGGCATCGTTGGAAGCGGCGCTGGCGTATTCGCCGCAAGAGTTGTACCTCTACCCGCTCTACGTGCGGCCGTTGACCGGACTCGGCAAGTCCGAGCGCTGCTGGGACGATCTGCGCCTCGATTGCTACCGCTCCGGTCGAGCTTGCTTACTCGCGCGCGGTTGGCGGCAAGTCTCGATGCGCATGTTTCAGGCCCCGAACGCTCCAGCTTCGACCGGCCCGGTGTACTGTTGCCAGGAAGACGGCATGGTGGGCCTGGGCTGCGGCGCGCGCTCCTACACACGCGAGTTGCACTATTCCACGGAATACGCGGTCGGCATGCGTGGCGTGCGCGAGATCGTGGCGGATTTTATCGGCCGACCGGACGCTGCCTTCGCTCAGGCCAACTACGGCTTCCTGCTCGACGACGAGGAGCAGCGGCGTCGCTATGTCATCCAGTCCTTGCTGACCCACGTCGGGCTCGACGTGCCCGCTTATCAGCGGCGCTTTCACAGCGATCCGCTGGACGATTTGCCACAATTGCTCGAACTGGAATCTCTGGGTCTGGCGAACCGGCAAGGGCAACATTTGATCCTGACGGCAGCCGGTCTGGAACGATCGGATGCCATCGGTCCCTGGCTTTACTCGCAGCGTGTCCAGGCGTTGATGGCCGGGTATGAACACCGCTGAGGAAGCAGCCGATGGACCTAGCCATTCTTTATCGCGGCCCGCTGTCCAGCTGCAACTACGGCTGTACGTACTGCCCGTTCGCCAAACATGCCGAGACGGCCGAGGAACTGGCCGCCGACCGCCGTGCCCTGGAACGGTTCACGGGCTGGGTCGCCAGCCGCGCGGACGACCGTATCGGCGTATTGTTCACTCCCTGGGGTGAGGCCCTGATCCGCCGCTGGTATCAAGAAGCCTTGATTCGTTTATCCAACCTCCCGAACGTGACCAAGGCTGTCATTCAGACCAACCTCTCTTGCCGGTTCGACTGGGTCGAGGAATGCGACAAGACCAAACTGGCCCTGTGGACGACCTTTCACCCCACGGAAATTGACCGCTGCCGTTTTCTGGAGCGCTGCCAGGAATTGGACCGGCGCGGTGTTCGTTTCAGCGTGGGCGCGGTTGGCTTGAAGGAACACGAAGCCGAGATTCGGGCGCTGCGCCAGGAGTTGCCGGCCCACATCTATCTATGGATCAATGCGTACAAGCGCGAGCCGTCGTACTACCGCGAAGCAGACATCCGCCGCCTGGAAGAAATCGACCCGCTGTTCCGCATCAACACGCTGCACCATCCGAGCCTCGGCAAGCCCTGCCGGGCGGGGAGCAGCGTGGTGTCCGTCGATGGCGACGGAGTGATCCGCCGTTGTCATTTCATTCGCGAACCGATCGGCAACATCTACGAATCCGGCTTCGAGAATGCGTTGCAGGAACGTCCGTGCGGCAATGCCACCTGCGGCTGTCACATCGGCTACGTCCACCTGAACGGCCTGGGACTTTACGAAGTGTTCGGGGAGGGGGTACTAGAGCGGATACCGGAGCGCTCGCCTGCGGCTCGCGGCTAAACGGCGCGGAGTCATTCGCGCGCGGCGTACCAGAGTTTGACGCGCGAATCGTTGTCCCCCGTCGCCAGGATCTTGCCGTCCGGGGAAAAGGCAACCGCGCGGATCGAACCTTTGTGGCCTTCGAGCACCGCTCGTTCCTGCCCGGTGACGAGGTCCCAGAGCTTGACTGTCCCGTCCGTGCTGCCGCTGACCGCGGTCTGCCCGTCCGGAGCAAATACCACGATCAGCACGCCCGCCCTATGCCCCTGCAACGTCAATCGTTCCCGGCCGCTGGGTATGTCCCAGAGCTTGACGGTATAGTCGTTGCTGGCGGAGGCCAGCGTCCGGCCGTCGGCGGAAAAAGCGAGGTAACGGACCCAGTGGCTATGGCCGGTCAGGGTCGCGCGTTCCTGGCCGGTTTGCGTATCCCAGAGCTTCACGGTCTTGTCGTCACTCGCGGAGGCGAGCAGTCGGCCGTCCGGCGACAGTGCCACCGAGCGCACTGGCTTCGGATGGCCGGCGAAGCTGCGCAGTTCCTTCCGGTTGGCCACATCCCAAAGCTTCAACTCGCCCGGATAGGGCTTCGCCGGCGGCGTTACCGGGTCGCCAGCCCCGGTCGCCAGGGTCTTGCCGTCCGCCGAGAAAGCAATCGAGCGGATCGTCCGACCGTGGCCGCGCAGGGTGGCGGCTTCCTGGCCGCTGGCCACGTCCCAAAGTTTCACGGTGCGATCGCCGCCGCCAATCGCCAGCAGTCGGCCATCCGGCGAATAAACCACGAATTTCAGATTGGCGCGGGTCGGTTCGACATTCGCCCGTTCCTCGCCGCTGGCCAGGTCCCATAGCTTGGCCATGCGGTCATCGCTGACCGTGGCCAACGTCTTGCCATCGGGCGCGAAGGCCAGGGAATTGACTTCCAGCTTGTGCCCCGGCAGCGTCGCCTGCTCCGCGCCGGCCACGTTCCAGACGATCGCCGTCATGTCGTCGCTGCCGGTAATCAGAGTTGCACCGTTGGCCGCGAACAGGCAACGATAGACCGGTCCGGCGTGGCCTTTCAAGGTGGCGCGTTCCATGCCGGTGCGGATATTCCAGAGCTTCACCTCGCCCGGCCTGGTGCGCACCGTGTTCAGTTTGAACATCGGTTCGCTCGGCTTCAGTGGATTGGCGGGTTCGCCGCTGGCGCTGGCCAAAGATCGTCCGTCCGGCGAAAAAGCCAGCGTGGCGACCGAGTCGGCATGGCCCTTGAGCGTCAAGCGCTCGCGGCCGCTGACGGCGTCCCAGAGCTTGATGGTTTCATCCGCGCTGCCTGTGGCCAGGAGCGAACCATCGGGCGCGAAGGCGACCGCTCGGACGCTGCCCTGATGGGCCGACAGCACTTCGCGCGGCTGGCAGGCCATCAAGTCCCAGAGAATCGCGGTTCGATCGGCGCTGCCGCTGAGCAGCGTCCCGCCATCGGGCGCGAAGGCGACTGACAGCACCGCGTCACGATGACCGACCAGGATGGACGGCTCCGCGTCATTCGTCAGCGAGCGAATTTGCAGGGTGCCGTCCTGGCAACCGACTGCCAGGGAGCGGCCATCCGGCGAAAGCGCCAGGCAATCGATGCCGCTGGGAAACTTCAGCGTCCTGGCAGATTGGCCGAGTGCGTGGTTCCAGAGGATGACGGTGCGGTCGTGGCTGCCGGACGCCAGCAGTTGCCCATCGGCGGAAAATGCCAGCGAGGTGATCCAGCCCCGATGGCTCGTCAGCGTGCCGCGCAGCTGGCCCGTGGCGGGATTCCAGAGTTTGATCGTGCGGTCGTAGCTCCCGGTGGCCAGCAGTTGACCGTTGGGCGAAACGGCCAGGGCGCTGACGACATGGTCGTGGCCGCGCAAGGTGAAACGGTCGCGATGACTCAAGCGCTGGTAGTAGAACCACTCGAAGCCGCGCAAATCCTCTTGGCCGGCAACGGGTCGCTGACCGTCGAGCAAGGAACGGACCCGGCCGACATGCCCGCGCTCCCACGCCTGCTGCACCAGATTGAGCTGCGCCGCATAGAGATGGCGGCGGGCGATGCGTTCGCGTTCCTCGGCCTCCTGGGCGCGCAGTTTTTCTTGTTCCCTGGCCTCCAGCGCTTCCTGGGCGCGCTGGCGTTCGCGTGCATTGGCTGCCCGCAGTTCGGCGTTCGACCAGAAGCCGATCGCCGTGAGGGTGACGGCTGCGAGGACGCTGACCGCCAGCAGCGCTGCGACCGCGGGCCTGCGCTTCACCCAGC
>JAGVLI010000608.1 GCA_020054355.1 Planctomycetales bacterium
GGCTCGGCGAATGGGGCGGCTGTCACCGCGGCGGCTTACTCTCAATGCGGACTTCTGTTATCGTGCTGCCGTCGCGCAGTGTTGCCCGAATTTGCACACCCGGCGCGACTTCCAGAAGGCTTCTTTCTTGGGGGCCAGGGCCACGCACTTTGACGTCGGCAGGAAATGACAACGTCATCTCAAATTCCTTGCCCTTCTCCTTGGCCAGCAGGACCAGCCGGCCGGCTTTGGTGTCGATCGATCTGACCGTGCCCCGCATTTCCGGCTTGCCTGGTCCCTTCGGTTTCCCGGCTTCCCGCAGGGCTTTTTCGAGTTCCTTCAGCTCGTGCTCCAGGGCCTTGGCCTGGTCGTAGCCGGCTGCTTCCAGCGCTTGCCCCGCCGCCAGACTCTTTTCCAGCGACGACACCAACCGATTCACCCGGCCGATCACCTGCTGCAACACGGCAGCGCGCGGGTCATTGCTTGCCTGCAAACGGTTCAGGTTCTCACCGACACCCCGATTGACTACGGCTTCGAGGTGCTTGCCGAGTCGCGACGCGCGCTCGCTGTCACCGCCCGAGGATGCCAGCAATAGGGCCACCGTGAGCTGGTCGGCCACGTCGCCGCAGTACGATGCTCGTTGCAGCGGATCGTCTTCCTCGGCCAGCAGCAGGCTCTGCGTCACCAGCATGGCGACCAGCATACGGGAATTACCGGAACCCACTGTCAGCCGGGGCAGTGGCTCGCCTCGCAAGTCCGACTCGATGTCGTTGGCGAGCAGCTGTGCCGCGTGCTGAACCGTGGTCGTCATGGGTTTGAGGAAGTCCGCAACGTTGGGCGGCATCTCCTGGACGACCTGCCGCACCTCCGCCTCGGACTGGCGGAGTTGCTGCGTCAAACTGGCGAGCTGTTGCGCCCGTTCTCCGGCGGGCAAATGCTGCGAACGACCCACCAAACCGCGATGCACCACGCGGTCGAAGAGGGTCGTAATCAGCGGCAAATCACTGGCGTTTCCCTGGCGGGCCAGGCGCAGGGCGTCGGCGCGCAGGTCCGATTCCATTCCGCTCAGCACGCCCAGCTGTTCGGCCGCGTCATAGGACTGGGCCAGGCGCAGGTTGTGCTCGATGAATTTCACCAGGAGCTGTTCGTCGGCCTCTTTCGCGGGAGCGGCGACGACAGGCCCGACTCTGGGATGCGGAAGGGGCTGAGACGCTGTTTCCGATCCGAAGCGGAGCCAGCCCAAGCCGAACCCAAGTAGCACAGCTGCAACTGTCGTCAGCCAGGGACGCCAGGACAGCGGTTTTGATCGAGCAGCCGCCGCCGGAACGACAGTGGCGGCGCAGGAGTCGAGCTGATGCAGCAAACGAGCTTTCGCGTTGGATTCGGCGCCAGGCTGCCAGAGCAGCTGCGTTTGTTGCTCCAGGCGCAGCAAGCGACGGCGGCGCCGGCGGCACTTGAGACAAGCCTTCAGGTGTCGCCGCACCGGAGCAGGCGCTGCGGCGGAAGGACGGGTGACGAGCAGCCAGGCATGGGTCTCGGAGCATTTCATGACAGCCGCCTATCCAAATAACTGCCGAGTTCCTTGACCAGGATGAGTCGGGCCTTGAAGACGCGCCACCGGGCCGTTTCTTCCGTCAGGCCCAACACCTGGGCTATTTCCGAGAAAGACATGTCATCCTGGCTCCATAGCCAGAACGCCTCGCGGAAATGCTCCGGCAGTCGAGCGATTGCTTGCTCCAGCAGGGCCGCGCCCTCGCGTTGCACGATCTCGGCTACTGGGCCCGATTCGGGAGCAGCCAAGTTCGCGGATAAGGGCCGGCTCGGGACGCCACGCGGACCGCGTTTGCAGTCGACCAAGCCATTCCGGGCGATGCTGAACAGCCAGGCGCGGAAACTAGCCCCCGGCTGAAACGAATCCAAGGACCGCCAGGCTTTCAGGAATGCTTCTTGCGTCAGGTCTTCGGCCAGGTGGGCTGCGCGCGTCAGGCCAAAGAGCCAGCGGTAGACCCAGTTCCAATAGCGCTCCACCAGAGCGGCGAACGCGGCGCGGTCGCCCTCCCGAGCCTTCCGAACCAGCTGGAATTCGTCCTCCGGCGGCACACTGGCTTCCCCGGACCTTCTTGGACCAGTACGAGTGACTAGCCGAAAAGTTGGCGGAGAACAAGAAAATGTCGCCGACCCCGGCAGACCAGCGGGCAAGGCCGGGCGCGGCTGTCGTCAGGCGATCCTTCACCGATCGTTGACGCTGTCCAGGGAAAGAAAATTCTGCCGCCGGCCGCCAACGATTCCGGCAGCCGTTCGTATTGTCGTGCAGCGCTGACTGTCGGCCCTTCCGACGCGAGTACCGCCGCGGCGGTGGGCCATGCTGATTCATCGAGGAGCATCGTGATGGTAAAAGCACTCTCTTCCCTGCTGGCCTTCGTCGTCGCCGTGGCGCTGGCTGCTGCCGATGACAAGAAGGATGACAAGAAAAAGCCCGACAAGAAGACCCCGGACACCCCCACCGTCATCCAGCTCGACGCCAGCAAGCTGCCGCCCGAGTTGCTGAAAAAGCTGGTCGAAGCTGGCGGCACGCAGCCCACCAAGCCCCAGCCCGCCAAGCCGGACGAGGCCGTCAAGAAGCCGGCGCCGGTCAAGGCCATCTCCCTGAGCGAAGCCATCAACATCGCCGAGAAACAGGCCAAGGGCCTGGCTGCCAAGGCCGAACGCAAGGATCACCCGGAGGTTCACTTCAAGATCGAGGTGCTGGACAAGGAAGGTGCGAAAATCAAGGTTGAACTCGGCGCCGACGGCAAGAAGCGCGAAAAGCAGGACGATGACGACAAGCCCAAGGAGAAAAAGTAGCGGTCCCCTCCAGCCCCCCGCGCCGGCGCGGTCGATTGGTTTCGGAGCTTCCCCCGCCAGCCAGGCCGATCGGTCCGCCCGCCGTTCGCCTGGCTGGGTTGCCTTGTCGAATCAGGAGGCGGTGATGCGCGGCTCCCTGCCGGGTCTGCTTTCGCTCGTTCTGGTCTCCTGGATGCTGGCGAGTCTGGACGGCCGCTCGCAGTTCAAGGAGGGCGGAAAAGACAAGGGTCCGGCCAGCGCCGAGGCGAAACTCTTCAAGGACATGCAAAAAGCCTACGAAAAGCTGTCGAAGCTGGGACCGGGCGATGAAGACAAGGCCATTCAAGAGATGCAGAAGCTGCACGACAAGCTCTACAGACCGCCGCCCAGCGAGGAAGAACGCTACTTCAAGGACATGAAGAAAGCCTATGACCAGGCATACAAGCCGCCACCCGACGATGAGGAGAAAGCCCTCAAGGAGTTGAAAAAATACCTGGAACAAGCAGCCCGCAGCGGGGCGGACGCAGCGGAATCGGCTCGGGCACTGTCTAGCGGCGCGGCAGCACTATTTTCGTATTTCGATCAAAACGCCGACGGGATCCTGAACACTGATGAGATGTCGCAGGGACTGCGCAGCCAGCTTTCCTGGTGGGATCGGAATGGCGACGGGCTGATCGGCCGCAAGGAGTACGAGGAGTATTTGCAAGCCCGCCTGCAGCAGATGCTGGCGGGCAAGGGGCCTCCGGCAACGCCTCCAGGCTTGGTGCCCGAAGCAATGCCGCCGGAAGAGGAGCCTCGTCCCACCGTCTACCGGGCTGGCAAGCTGCCGCCGGACTTGCCGTCCTGGTTTCAAGAGTACGACAGCGATGGCGACGGCCAAATCACCCTGTACGAATGGCGCACGACCAGCGGACGGCCTCTCGACGTGTTCCGGGAACTCGACCGCAATGGCGACGGCTTCCTGACCATCCCGGAGGTCCTGTTCTGGCAACGCGAATCCGGGGAGCGAGCCGCGTTGAAACTGGCAACCCGCGACCCGACCGCTGGGAAGCGTCCCCCAGCCGGGTTCGCGACGCCAGGACCGAACGAAAAGAAAATGAAGGGTGAGAAACAGGACGCCAAAAAGTCTTTGGATTGAGCGGCCCGCCTTCCGTGGCTGGCCGTCTTGCAGGAGGATTGCCCGTGAGAAACTACGGCAAGATTCTGTTTGCCCTCCTGGTCACTGTTTCCGTGGCCGGGTTGATCCTGGGACTAAGCCCAGGTGACGCCAAGGACGATGGACGCCAGGAAAACGGCCCCACCGTCGCCCAGCCCCAGCATGTTCCTCGGCCGGCCGCGGCAGCGCCGGTAAAAACAAGCACTTCCCAGGAGACGGTCGGTCTGCCGGGAAAGTCAATCTCGCTGGCGGAGGCCGTCGTTATCGCCGAGAAGCTCGGCAAGGGACAGGCCCTCAAGGCGGAGCGCAAGGACAAACCGGAGATCGCATTCCGGATCGAAGTCGTCGGTGAGGACGGCCAGAGGAGTAAGATCGAACTGACCGGCGACGGCCAGCCGAAAGAGAAAAAGTGAGTTCGGCCGTCCGGCCGCCCGACCAACCCGCGAGGCCGCAGCGCATGTTCGACTGGTTATTCGGCTCGAAGCCAGCATGCGACCAACCTTCGACAGCGACTTCAGCGGCTGCGCGTCCACCCTGGGCAGCGCTGTCCCTGGAGTCCCGTCACGAAGTGCTGTCGGAGGCCCAGGTCGTACCGGAGGCGGCGAACTGTGTGCAGTGCGGCTGCTGTACCTACAACTGCCCGATGGGTATCGACGTGCGTGCCCACGCCTGGCGCGGCCTGCCCGTGCGCGACAGCCACTGCCTGACGTGCAGCGAATGTGTCAAGCGCTGTCCGCGCGGCGTGCTTCGGTTCGAGCGGATTCCCTTGCTGACTCGGAAATGACCGTGCGCGCACCTCCGTATGTCATCGTCGGCTCCGGTATTGCCGCCCTGTCTGCGGCGGAAGCGCTGCGCGAGCGCCTGCCCCAAGCCGCGATTGCGATGATCAGTGAGGAGCCGCACGACTTCTATTCGCGCCCCGGCTTGGCTTACGTCTTGCGCGGCGATTTCCCCGAGAAGCGCTTGTTCGTGCGCACGCCGAAAGACCTGCGCGACTTGAACGTGGAGCGCATCACGGCCCGCGTCGATCGGTTACAGTGCGAGCAGAACGAGTTGGTCCTGGCCAACGGCCAGCGCGTGCGCTATGCCTGCCTGCTGCTGGCGACCGGCGCATTGGCCGTACCGCCGACCTTTCCCGGCCATGACCTGGTCGGCGTGGTCAAGCTCGACGGACTCGACGATACCCGGCATATCATCGCCCTGGCGAAGCGCGGCAAAAGCGCCGTGGTGATCGGTGGCGGCATCACGGCCTTGGAGCTGGTCGAAGGGCTGGGCGCGCGCGGACTGAAGGTGCATTACTTCCTGCGCGGCGACCGCTACTGGGGCGACGTGCTCGACGAAGCGGAATCCAGTCTGGTCATGGACCGCTTGCGCCACGAAGGCGTCGTCATCCATACGAAAACCCAGGTCGCGCAGGCGCTCGGCGCCGGCGGCAAGCTCACTGGGGTGAAAACGCAGGCAGGGGCACACATCCCCTGTCAGGTCCTGGCGGTGGCCATCGGCGTGCGGCCGCGCGCCGACCTGGCGCGGCAAGCAGGACTGAAAGTCGAGAAGGGCGTGCTCGTCAATCAGTTCTTGCAGACCAGCGTGCCGAACGTCTACGCAGCCGGCGATGTGGCCGAGGTCTTCGATCCGCGGAGCGGGACGACGACACTCGACGTGCTCTGGCCCACCGCCCTGGCACAGGGAAAAGTCGCCGGGGCCAATATGGCGGGGGAACGGCGGCCGTACAGCAAAGGCGTGGCCTTCAACGTGACGATGCTGACAGGCTTGAAGGTGGCCATCATCGGCGCGGTCGGCGGCGGCAAGAACGACGACCTGGTGGCCATCATGCGCGGCGAAAGCGAATCCTGGCGGCTGCTGCCCAAGTCCTGGGTCATCAGCGACCGCGACGACGCCAACCGCGTCCGCTTGCTGGTGGGCGAACGCCGGTTGGTGGGCGCCCTGGTCATGGGAGACCAATCCTGGTCGCGGCCGCTACAGCGGCTGATCGTCGGCCAGGCGGACATCACACCGATCCGTCCAGCGCTGCTGGAAAGCGGCATGGCTTCGCTGACGCAACTGGCCGCTTTCTATCAGCAATGGGAACGGTCCCAGACGCCCGATATCCCATCCGGATTGAGCCGGAGCAGCTGATGCGACGCTTGGCCTGGGAATTGATACTTGCCCTGGTTGCCGTCCTGGCGATCACGGCATGGTATGCATCGATGGCCCGGAGCGGCCTGCCGCAACCGGGCAGCCTGCTCGGACACCTGCTGGGCATCGTGGGCTTCCTGCTGATGCTCTGCACCGAGACGGTCTACACGTTGCGGAAGCGCCTACGGGGATTCACGACCGGAAGTATGCGCACCTGGCTGCAAATCCACATTTTCACGGGCATCGTCGGCCCGTACCTGGTGCTGCTGCATTCGGGCGGTAAGTTTCATGGCCTCGCCGGCGTACTGACGTTGTTGACCGTGGTGATGGTCGCGAGCGGCTTCGTGGGGCGGTACATCTATACCGCAGCGCCGCGCGGCCTGGAAGGCGTCGAACTGAGCATGGAGGAACTCGAAACGCGGATCGCCGATGTCGATCGGCGACTGCATGAACTGGGTCAAGCGCCGGTCGGGGCAGCGCCGGTTTTTGCCTCACCTCGGGTCGTGCAGCTTTTCTGGATGACCGTCCTGTTGCGACCCTGGATACGCTGGCGGCAGCGCCGTGCGCTGCGCCAGACCGTCAAGAATCTCAGCCTCCCGGACCCGACGGCAGCTCAACGGCTGGAACAGCTGCTCGACGACCGGGAGCGACTGCAGCTGCAGATCCACTGCTTGGTCGGCGCCCGCCGGTTGCTGGCGCTGTGGCATGTGTTTCACGTTCCTCTCGGTGCGGTGCTGTTTACGCTGGCTTTCATGCACATTGGCGCGGCGCTCTATTACGCCACGTTCCTGAAGTAATGGGTGAGCCGTATGGAATGCATCAATCGTCTGAGCCTGGGCCAGTGGACCGCGCTTTGCACCTGCGTCGCGCTGGGCATGATCGTCTTCTTCAGCGGTCAACAGATGCTTAGCCCCGGCGCGCTGAATGCCCAGAGCCGCACGGGCGTCTCGCTGGGCGGCGCGGCCTCCCATGCCTCCCTCAGCGCGAACTGCTCCGCCTGTCATGTCCCTCCCTGGAGCGGCGAGACGATGGCAACGCGATGCCTGGCCTGCCATACGGACATTCACCGCCAGATTGACGCCCAAGGCCCGATGCACGGCCTGCTGTCCGAGCCGATGTTGTGCCGCAACTGCCACACCGAGCACCAGGGCGCGCACGCCGCCCTGACCGACCTGTCACGGTTCGACCACGATTGCGCGGCGTTCAAGCTGACTGGCAAACACACAGCGGCGGCATGCGCATCCTGCCACGTCAACAATGTCTACAAAAGTACGCCGCACGCCTGTGCTTCCTGCCATGCCGAGCCGCCGGTCCACTTGGGCAAGTTCGGCAGCGACTGTGCCCGGTGCCACACGACGGCCGCCTGGGCTGGAGCCACTTTCGCGCATCGTTTTCCGATGAGCCACGGCGGCGGCGGCAAGAAGAACAAAGCCTGTATTACCTGCCACACGGAACCCGATTACCAGACCTATACGTGCTACGGTTGCCATCGGCACGATCCGGGCAAGACGGAGTCGCAGCACTTCAAGAAGGGATGGGCAACCGCCTTGAATATCCAGAGATGTGCCGAGTGTCACCCGACCGGCCGCAAGCGCCGCTTGCAGGCCCTTCAAGATGTGCCGGTGCAGGACTTGCTCTGCCGTCGCCCCGAACCACTGGATGCTGCGTTGCCGAACGAGCAGTTGGGATCGAGCTCCTGCGACAGGGATGCCCTCCTCTGGTTCGCGCGATTTGCAGGGCAAGAGCAAATGCCGGAAGAGCCTCTTGCCGCGGTGGGCCTGCGAAAACTCCCTCCATCAAGCCAGCCGAAGCCCTTGATGTGGCTCGCCAGGTCATCGCCGAGTTGCTTCGGCTGCGATGCCGGTTCGATCTCCGGCTGGTGGTGGGCAGGCGTTCCCGGTCTTCCAGCAATCGAAGGACGGGGAGACCGAGATTGATTGGCGGAAGCTGTTGACGGCTGCCATCGAGGAACCGCTGGGCGCGACGACTGCAAGCGGGCAGAAGGCACCTTCCCGTGAAGTCCGCAATGCAGAGGAGTGCGCGCTCATCCAGAGCGCCTGCTTTCTGGCGGCGACGGTCCTTGGCAGCGGTCGCCGGCGGGACCGGCCGCAGTTTCTCGAATCTGCCATGCGCGGTGCCGCAGGGCCAGCAGCAAACGCCCTGGAAATCCGGCGGCTTGCTGCTGGCCCGCTGGCAGTTCGGACAGAACCACTGCACCGTGCGGCAGCGGCCAGTTGCGCGGGGTTCAAGAGGCCCCTTCGTCGGCCTGCGGATGCTCGACTAGGCCGCTACCAAAAGCGCCCGGCGCTCGGCACGAGAAACTGACCGTGGCTTACGTCGCGCTGTGAACGGCCGCCATGATCGAGAAGCTCCTTCAGTCAGGTCGCAAACGGCCGCACCGCTGATTTTTCAAACAGAGCGTAGCGGTCCGGCGACGCTCAGGAAGGAGTATCCGTAGGCGGAGCCGGCGGCGCTTCCGCAGCAGTTTCCGCCGGGGCCTCCGCCGTCTCGCCTTCGGCCTTGTCCTGGGCCGGCAGGCTGA
>JAGVLI010000297.1 GCA_020054355.1 Planctomycetales bacterium
CGTGCGCGGCTCGGAAGTCTCCTTTCGGGCCGCGTGCAGTATAGAACGTAAGCCGTTACCACGGTTTACAGGGAGGAGTCCGTGGCGATGCGCTCAGGCGGTGCCGGAAGCTGGTCATTCCGGGCAGCTGGGGCAAACCTGGCGTTCTTGCTCGTGCTCGTGCCGGCGTTAGCGCAGGACACAGGCCCTGCCAAGCTCGGCGAAGTCGCCGCGCAGGAGCAACCACCGGAGAAACAGCCCGAAAAACAGCCGGAAAAACAACCGGAACGGCCAACCTTGAAATCGTTGCTCGAAATGAACTTGGAGCAACTCGGCAACGTGCCGGTGCGCCCTGCGGGCGGAACGGCCGCGTCAGGCGGCGTCACCGCCACCGCGAGCGGAACGTCCTTCACGCCGACGCAGTCCGAAAGCGCCCAGAGCAGCACCGCCGAGTTGTTCAGCCGTTCTTCCAGCGTCACGCTGCGGCGGACCTCCGCGCTGGGTCTGGATCCGCGCGTGCGCGGCTACCATGCCGGGCAGATCAACGCCAATGCCAGCGGCATGACCCAGTACCGCAGCCGCATCGATATCGATTCGCTGTTCAGCCAGATCGACGCGGGCATCGTGCAAAGCGTCAGCGTGGTCGATGGCCCTTATACTTCCTTGTACGGTCCGGGATTCGCCTTCTTATCCGCCGAGCTGATTCGGCCCCGGCGCTATGCCGACGGCCCCGAAAATCACTTTTCCAGCCTGTTCACTTACGGCACCAACGGCGCGACGCTGTACCACCGCGACCGGGCCTGGGGCGGCGGCGCCGACTGGGGCTACGAAATCAGCTACGGATTGCGGGTCGGCAGCGACTATACGTCGGGCGGCGGGCTGCCAATCCCCGCCAGCTACAACCAGCAGGACGTCTACGCCGCTCTCAGTTTCGATTTGAGCCGCGATACCCGCCTCGAGGTCAACTATATCCGGTTGGGCCTGCGCAACGTGGAGCTGCCCGGCGTGGCCTACGACATCAATCGGCAAACCAGCGATCAGGTCAACCTGCGCTGGGTGTTGCAGGACGATCCCGACGGTCCCGAGCAAGCGGTCCTGCAAGTGTGGGGTCAATGGACGCCCTACAATGGAGACTCCACTCGTCCATCCAAGCAGGAAACTTTTTACCGCACCATGCTCGGCCAGCCGACTTTCGTCGGGGTTCCGCCCCTGGTCAATACGTTCGGTCAAGGGTCGGCCGAATCCGTGGGCATCCGTGCCTTGCGGACCTACGGCGACAACGGCGGACCGCTGCTGACGATCGGCGCGGATTTTCGCCAGCTGAGCCTGGACTATCTCGAGACCGATATTAACACCTTGGGAGAGGTCGCCTTTGGCGGCAATTTCTTCGGCATCCCGCGCTCGCGCTCCGATGATGTGGGGATTTTGGCGCACTTGAAGTTGCCGGCGGCCGAGCAGCTCGATTTGACCTTGGGCGGCCGATTCGATCGCGTGCGCGCTTCCTTGGATGCCGACGATCTGGTCGTCCTGCAAGCGCCTAACGAGCCGGCCGGCTTTTTCCGACCGGGGTTCAACGAACCCAGCTACAACTTATTCATGGGCTATGGGACCGCGGAATTCCGCCCTGGGGACTGCCTGCGCGTCAACGCCGGCATCGGTTTTGCCATGCGGGCGCCGAATGCCGTCGAACTGTACAACGACGAGCCGTATCAGCCCATTGCCCGCTTCGGCAACAGCTACGCCGACGGCAACTCCAACCTGGCCCCCGAACGCAACCTGCAACTGGACCTGGGGACCACCTTCCAGCGCGACCGCTGGCAATTCGGCCTGCGCGGTTTTTACTCGACCATCCAGAACTACATCCTGCCCATCCCCTCCGATTTTTCCTCGCCCATCCTGGCGGGAGTCCCAGCGCCGACGAACTTGCACCGCGACTACTCCGCCTTCGGCATCGATCCGAACAACCCGGCCATCAACTTCGCCGCCTCGAACGCCTCCCTCGCTTACCGCTATACCAACATCGCGCGCGCCACCCTGGCCGGCGGGGAACTCCGGGCGCAGGTGCCCGTCTCCGAGTGGCTCGCGTTCAACGCGGACCTGGCCTACGTGAAAGGCGTCAATCATGCGCCGTCGCGCTTCATCGACTCGACCAATCAGGTCGTGCCCATCAAAGGCGCGGAGGCGCTGCCCGGCATCTACCCGTTCAATGCCACGCTGCGGTTGCTGCTCGCCGAACCCAGGGAACAGCAGTGGGGCGTGGAACTCGTCGCGCGCCTGGTGCATGGCCAGGACTTCGTCGCGGACAGCATGGGCGAGCTGCCGACCGACGGCTTCAGCGTGTTCGACGTGAATGGGTACTATCAATTCAACCCGCGGTTGCGGGTTACCGCGTCGATCCTGAATCTCCTCGATCGCGACTACACGGAGCATGGCTCGCTGGTGATCTCCAATCCCGAAGGGACGCTGCTGCGTTTCGTGCCGGAAGCCGGGTTCTCCTTGCTGCTGGGCTTGGAAGCACGGTATTAGAGCAGTTTGCAACCGAGTGCAGCGGCGTCGCTCGGTCCGCAACGCGCACCCTGCGGAATATGGTAGGGTGCGTTGTGCGGACCACCGCGCGCCGTGCTACACCCAATCCGCGCACTGCGCTAGCCGGTGAAAGTGGAAGTAGTCACTGGGTTCCCATCCTAGAGCCTGCTCTTCAGTGCGAGGTCGACAACCGAGAAGAGGAGCAGCGGGGAGGAGTTGCCAAATCGTTTCGAGGTATCAGTCCATTGATAGCGCCGGGAGGTCAGGCGGCGTTGGCTGCAAGCGGTTCTGGGAGCAGCCGGCCTCCTTGGCGATGGCGGGTTCATTTCCTCGGCTGTAAGAGGCCCTCCAACAGATTCTTGAGCGTGTCTGGTTCCACGGGTTTGGTCAGGTGATAGTGGAACCCGGCCTCGGTTGCCCGCCGCTTGTCCTCCTCTTGCCCCCAGCCGGTCAGGGCGACGAGGACTACCCGCTGGCCCCACGGCTGCACCCGGATGTGCCGGGCCGCCTCGTAGCCGTTCATCTTCGGCATGCCGATATCCAGCAGGGCCAGGTCGGGCCGGAAGGCGGCCGCCGCCTGCACTGCCTCCACGCCATCGTTGGCCGTCTGCACGTCGTGGCCCAGCAG
>JAGVLI010000099.1 GCA_020054355.1 Planctomycetales bacterium
CCGCCGGCGGCGGTGTGCGCTAACGGCCGATGAAGACTCCGGTCGCTTACGCTCCCGGCTCGCCATCACCCCCTTGAGGTTTCCATGACTTCATCCACGATTTTGAACCGACGGCAGTTCCTCGCCCAGGCTTCCGGCTTGACGGCCGCTTGCCTGGGTATAGCTGCGCACGCGAGTGCCGCGAATCCCTTCCGGCTGCGCTATGCCCTGGCTTCGTGCATGTATGGCACCGCCAGCCTGGCCGACATCTTGCCCGAAGTCGGCAAGACCGGCGCGGAGGTCATCGACCTCTGGCCGCGCATCCACGGCAACCAGCGTGAGCAACTGGACCAGATCGGCTTCGAGGTCTTCGCCGAGTTGCTGGCCAAGAACAAAACCAAGCTGGGCATCCTCACCCGCTACGACCTGGGACCGCTGCGGTTGCAACCGGAAATGGTCGTCGCCCAGCGCTTCGGGGCTGCGATCATCGTCACCGGCAGCGGCGGGCCGAAGGACCAGCGCGGCGACGATCTGAAGGCCGCCGTCAAGAACTTCGTCGAACAGATGAAGCCGCACGTCGAGTCGGCGGCGAAGCACGGCGTGACCATCGCCATCGAGAATCACGGCAGTTCGCTCATCAATCGGCCGGAGTCCTTGCGCTGGCTGGCCGAGTTCTCGCCATCGAAGCACCTCGGCATCGCGCTGGCGCCCTATCACTTGCCGCAGGAACCGGAGGTCATTGCCGGCGTGGTGCGCGATTGCGGCGAACGATTGGCCCACTTCTACGCCTGGGAACACGGCAAGGGCGCGACGGAAAAACGGCCGCTCGAAGAGCAACTGATGCAGCTGCCCGGCCGGGGCCCACTGGATTTCGTGCCGATCCTGGCAGCGTTGAAAAAGGTCAATTACGCCGGCTGGACCGAGATTTTCATGCACCCGGTGCCGCGCGGCACGCCGATCCTGGAAACCACCGCCAAGGTCAGCGAGGAAATCAACCGGGTGCGCGAAGGTTATCTGGCGCGGTGCCTGGAGAAAGTCGGTTAAAGGCAGGAATGGTCCGCACAGCGGACCCTACGAAATTCCGTAGGGTCCGCTGTGCGGACCGAACGACTCCGCTACGGTCGGTTGTGAATTGCTCGAATGGCCCGGGGACGCCGATCGCGGGCGCACCTCGAGCGGGGACGGTCGGGAAGACCGCCTGTGCGTGAGATGACATGACACGACTTCACCTGGAGCTTGCCAAACCGGGCCGCGTTCGAACAAGCCCAGCCGGGAGCTGAATCGGAAAGAAAGTGGAAAATCCCATCTCGACCCGCCATCATGTCGGGAAAGGAGATGGACCATGCTGTTCCCACTGATCGCGCAGGCCGCGAATTTCTGGCACGATCTTTTCCAGCGCACCGGCACGTCGATCGCGATGCTGCTCATCAGCACCGTGGCGTCGTTCGTGTTCGGCCGCTGGTGGGGCAACCGGGCAGCCCGCCGCGACTGGCAGCGCAAGGAGTTTTACAACCGCATCAACATCAGCCTGAACATTCTGGCCGACGGCAAGCTCAAGATTCGCACCCTGATGGAACGGCCGCTCGCTCAGGTCTTCAGCAACAAGATCGCGGAAGAGAAGGTGATGGCGGCCTCGCGGCGGACGACCGTGGCCAATCCGATGCTGCCCATCGCCAAGGAGGATTGCTGGTACTTGCTCAACTTCGTGCTGAACGAGGTGGCGGAGCATTTCAGCGCCGGCCACGTCCGCCAGGACGCGGGCGAGCCGGTCAAGGCCGTGACTTATCTGATCTGTCTCACGTGCGAGGTGGTCGGCGACGAGCGGATCCGCAAGACGCGCGCCATGCTGATCCGCAAGGACGTGCTGGAAAACTTCCCCTACAAGGACCAGCTGCCGGAGCTGGAGAATCCCTGGCACGAGACGCGCGTGCAGACCTTGCGGACCGCCGCCGAGCTTTACAAGACCCATCCCGAGAATTTCCTGAAGCTGGAAATTTGCGTGTAGGACCGGGCAAATCGCCGTTTTTCCTTTGACCGATAACCTGCTTGCCCGCTACGCTTTCATGCCGTAGCATACTGGCGGGAGCGGAGTCGGCCGTCGCTGCCGATCGTCGCCTGGCTCCCCACAGCCGGTTCCTTCCCCTGTTCGCGCCAGCGGTTGGCGGGCGATGCACGGGCAGGAAGGAGATCAACTCGGACCGCCTTTCATTGACCAGGCATGGCATCACCCGCACTGCTCGATTTCGAAACGCTGCTGGCCCCAATCCCCGGCGAGAACCCGGCGGGCGTCTCGTTGCCGTTCGCCGTCCGCGAGAAGCTGGACGAGGCGCGCAAGGAGATCGATCCGTCGCAGTTCGACAAGGACGATCCGCTGCGCCCCGACGCGCCCAAACGGGCGGACTTGCCGACCATCATCCGGGTCGCGCAGGAAGCCCTGACCAACACCTCGAAGGACTTGCTGGCCTCGGCGCGGCTGACCGAAGCCCTGGTGAAGAAGGAAGGCTTCGCCGGTCTGCGCGACGGTCTGCAACTCATGCGCCGGATGCTGAGCGAATGCTGGAACCGCATGTATCCGGACATCGAGGACGGCGACCTCGAGGTCCGCGCCGCGCCGCTCAACTGGCTGGACGACCCCGACCGCGGCGCCCGCTTTCCGTACACGATCCATACCGTGCCGCTGGTCTTCATGGGCGAGACGGGCTACAGCTGGCAAACCTGGCGGGAAATGCAGGACGGCAAGAAGGGGGGCATCTCCGCCGCGCTCTTCGAGAAAGCCACGCTGGCGACGCCTTATGAGAAGTGCCAGACCTCGCTGGAAGACATCCAGGCCAGCGCCGAGGAATTACGGCAGCTGTGCGCCGTCCTCACCGAAAAGCTGGGCGACCTGGCGCCTTCCATGTCGATGCTGAGAAAGGCCCTGGAAGATTGTCAGGTGCTGGCCGACCAGATCGTGAAGAAAAAAGGGCCGCCGCCGCTCACGGCCACGCCGCCGCCCCCGGCCGC
>JAGVLI010000046.1 GCA_020054355.1 Planctomycetales bacterium
AAAGAATTGCCACACCCGGCGGCAACAAGCGACCGCAAACAGGAACAGCTTGCGGTCGCTGGCCCGGTCCCAGACCAGCTCCAGCATCAGGGTTGAATCAGTGTCGCCCAGCCATTCTTGCTCCGTCATGGGCGTTCCCCAGTTGCGGTCGGCTAGCTCTGCTTCGGCTCCAATCATACCGGGCAACCGCGCCATTTGCAGAATTCAAAGGGGGAATCCAAAGGTATCGGGAGTCGTTACTTGGGCTCGGCGCGTCGTCCCTAACCGTCATCACCCTGTCCGCCAAGGGGGAGAGTTGGCGGACAGGGTCGGCCTGCCATCCTGACAACCGTGCGTTTCATGCGTTTCATTCGTTTCGTGAAATGGTCGAGGTGGCACCTTGTCCGTGAAACGCATCGGGCCACGTCCTCGGTTCCGGCACGGTCGGGGCCGCCGCCACCGCCGCTGGCCGGGCAGCGATTGGGCAGAGCGCGGCGGTTGAGCGTCGTTCCGTCGAATCGGCTTTTTGCTTGCCGTCCCCCTGTCTTTCGTGTATCTTCTCATCCAACCGCCTGACCTACCCGACCGGCCTGCCTGCCATCACGGCGGGCCGCTCGCCTTGGACATGCCTGCCTGCCGCCGAGGTCCACGTATGCCACGCCGCCTTGCACTGCACGGGGGGATTGCAGCCGTTCTGCTCGCGCTGGTTCCCGCTTTACACGCACAACCTGCCGCGCCGGTCAAGCTGATCGTGCAGCCGGCATCCGTTGAATTGACCGGCGCGCAGTCGCGCCATCGTTTGCTGGTGACAGCCGTCGATGGCCAGGGTCGTACCGGCGACGTCACCGCCGTCGCTCAGTTCGCCAGCAAGCAGGCGACCGTCGTTGCCATCGATGCCGGCGGCGAATGCCTGGCCGTCGGCGATGGGGATGCCGAGATTACCGTCAATTACAACGGCAGCGCGCTGGCCGTGCCGGTGAAGGTGCGAGATTCCGCCCAGGTCCAGCCGCCTTCGTTCTTGAATGATGTGCAACCGATCCTGACGCGCGCGGGCTGCAATCAGGGCGCTTGCCACGGCAAGGGCGCGGGCCAGAATGGCTTCCGCCTGTCGCTGCGCGGCTATGCTCCGGAGTTCGACCATCCCTGGATCACCCGCGAGTTCAACGGCCGGCGCATCAACCCCGCCGCTCCCGAAGCCAGCCTGTTTCTCACCAAGCCGCTGGGCATCGCCTCCCACGAGGGCGGCAAGGTGCTTCACGAGGGCAGCCGCGAACATCGCCTGCTGCTCGACTGGCTGCGGGCGGGAGCGCCCGGGCCGGTCAAGAGCGATCCGGCGGTCACGCGGCTGGAAGTGCTGCCGGGCAATCGGCTCCTGAAAGTGGGGCAGGAACAGCAGTTCCTGGTCCGCGCGGAATATAGCGACGGTCTGTGGCGCGACGCGACCTGGCTGACCAAGTTCGAATCGAACGACGCCGGCGTGGTGGCCATCTCTCCCACCGGCCTGGCCAAGGTGCTGCGCCAGGGCGAAACCGCCATCCGCGCCATGTTCCAGGGCCAGGTAGCCGTCGTCATCGTCACCGCGCCCTACGAGCAGCCGGTCAAGCCGGAACTGCTGGCCAAGAAAAACAACTTCGTCGACGAGCACGTCTTCGCCAAGCTCGGCGCGCTCGGCATCGAGCCATCGGACCTGGCGGGCGATGAGGAGTTCATTCGCAGGGTCTTCCTGGATGCCATCGGCACCCTGCCGACGCCCGCCGAAGTCCGTGCTTTCCTGGCCGACCGGCGCGCCGACAAGCGGTCCCAGCTGATCGACGGCTTGCTGAAGCGGCCCGAGTTCGTCGATTACTGGGCACTGCAGCTGGCCGACCTCTTCCAGAACCGCCGGGAACGCGACCACGACGTGCGCGGCACCAAGGGCGTGCGCTCCTTCCACCAGTGGCTCCGGCAGCAAGTCGCCGCCAATCGGCCCTGGAACGAGCTGGCCCGCGACGTGCTCACGGTGAAAGGCACCACCGCCGACAACCCCGCCATCGGCTACTACATCGTCATCGTCGGCGAGCAGCGCGAGGCGGAGAAGTCCGAAGTGGTCGCCTCGGTGGCGCAGGCGTTCCTCGGCACCCGCATCGGCTGCGCCCAGTGCCATAACCACCCGCTCGAAAAATATACCCAGGACGACTACTACCACTTCGCCGGCTTCTTCTCGCGCGTCAAGCTGGACCGTAAAGACCCGAAGCTGGGACCAACCGTCCTGCGCGTCGCCGCTCGCGATCCGAAGCAGGAAAAGAACCCCATCGGCGTGACCCAGCCGCGCACGGGGCAGTTCCTCAAGCCGCAGCCGCTGGACCGCTCCGCCACGCCGCTGGAGCCGGGCGACGACCCGCGCGAGAAGCTGGCGATCTGGATGACCGATCCCAAGAACGAGTATTTCAGCGGCGCGATGGTCAACCGCATCTGGCGGCACTATTTAGGGGTCGGCCTGGTGGAGCCGGTCGATGACTTGCGGGCCAGCAATCCGCCGACCAACCCCGAACTCTGGCGGGCGCTGAACCAGGAATTCGTCGGCAAGAACTTCGACTTGCAGAACCTGATGCGCGCGATCCTCAACTCGCGCACCTACCAGCTGACCTCGGCCACGAAGCCGGGCAACGCCACCGATACCCGCTTCTACTCGCACTACAACGCCCGCCGGCTGCCGGCCGAGGTCTTCAACGATGCCCTCAGCCAGAGTACCGAGACCCCGGAAGCCTACCCCGGCTATCCGCTGGGCGTGCGGGCCATCCAGCTGCCCGACCCCGGCTTGCGCTCGTACTTCCTGACCATGTTCGGCCGCTCGGAGCGGGTGACGGCCTGCGCCTGCGAGCGCTCGGGCGAAGTCACCATGCCCCAGCTCTTGCACCTGCAAAACGGCCAGACCGTAGTCCAAAAGATTCGCGCCGCCGACGGCCGGCTGGCCAAGCTGCTCAAGAGCGGCCTGAGCGATGACAAGATCATCGAAGAACTTTTCCTGGCGACGCTGACCCGTTTGCCGTCGCCGGAAACCCTGGCGACGATCAAGAAGAGCCTGGCCGAGGATCAGCGGGAAGAAGTGTTCCGCGATCTCTTCTGGGCGCTGGTGAACTCGAAGGAGTTCGCGTTCAATCATTGAAAGTAGCCCGCCGCTCCGCGGCGGTGCGAGCGGCGCAGCCGCGAGCGTCC
>JAGVLI010000753.1 GCA_020054355.1 Planctomycetales bacterium
CGGCGTCCGTCTGCCGGGCGAGGCGGTCAGCCGTCGTCAGTTCAACCAAGCCAGGGCCAGCGCCGGCAGCGCCCTGGGCCAGTAAGGTTGCTACCTTGCCGGGCGCTTCGACCCAGGCACGGCCGATCTGCTCGCCGGCCGCTCCGGAGGAAATCCACCATTCGCCGCCGGGACTATCGAGCAGGGCCTTGAGCTGGTTGAACGATGGGACCGCGTCCTCGCCGAGCACGGCCAGGGACATCCGCCCTTGCCGGATGTAGTTCGCCCGCGCATCCACTTCCGGCACGCTTTCGAGGGTTTGCGCCCCCTTGCGGTTGAGGTCCGCGGAGATGCGCTGCACCACGGTCACCAGCTTGAGACGCAGCGCTGGCCGCAGCAACGACGGCACGCTCAGTGCCGCCTCGTGCATGTGCCAGTTATCCTGCGTGGCGTCGTCCCCGAGGCGCTCGCAGTATTGGCGATACAGGGCTTCGATCTGGTTGAACTCGGACCGTGGGCCGTCCGCGCCGAGCCAGGCTGCCAGCTGCTTGAGTTGCCCGCCGCGCTGCGCCGGTTCAGCGGCGGGCTTCTCCAGGAGTCGGGCCAGCTGTTGAATGGACTTGCCGAATCGTTCGAGCAGCTTGAGATCGGCTTCGTCCGCCTCCCGGCCCTGCTGGCCCGGTGCCACGGGACGGTTGGCCAGCCAGTGTGCGTAGTAGGGCAAGTCGGCCAGTGCCTGATCGCGCAGCGCCAGCGCGTCGCGGACAATGCGCGACTCCTGGCCGGCTTCCTCGTACAACCGGCGCGCCTCGGTCAAGTGCTTCTCGGCCGGCCCCCACCAGTCCGTCGGGGCGAAGAGCAGGTCTTCCCCACGACGGCGCGGACGGTCGGCCGCTTCCACCTTCTCCTTGATCCACGGATAAAGCTGTTCGCTGTAGGGGTGCTGGTTCGCCCCCGGCCTTTCCCGGTCGCCCCAGCTTCCGAGGGCGACTTCCTCGGCCAGTCGACGGACGGCAATGGCTTCTTGTACCAGCTTCGCGGGAGGGGCCTGGTCCCGGCTGGGCAGCAATCGTTGCGTGACGTAGTGGACCATGTAGAGGAACTGCGCTTCCGCCGGCCGGGGCGAACCGCCGATTTGCCGGCAGAGCGTTTCCAGTCGGTCGGGAGCCAGGCTCTGTGGGTTCTCGACCAGCTGTTCGAGCAGCAAGGTGTAAAACTCGACGCGCAACAGGTCGCTGGTGCCGCCCTGCTTCACGGCCCATTCCTGGGCCTTGACCCAGACCTTTTGCCGTTCCTCGTCGTCCTTCGCGTTCAAGAGTTGCGAGAAGAACGACTTCACATCCGCGCGGGACCAGCCTGGCGCGAGACCGAGCGCGCGCGGCATGGGCAAGGCCAGGGCCGCGCTGCCCAGGTTGATGCCATGCAGTTGCCGGATGTCGCGCTCCAGGTCGCTGAGGCGGCGGAACAGGCTGCCAGCCTTGCCGCGCGGGTCGCCGAGCCGGACGACCTGCTCGCAGCGCAGCAACAACTCGCGGTATTCGCGCCAGCGATGGGGACTGTAAACGGCGGGCGACGGCACCAAGGCTGCCAACTGCTCGGCGCGCTCGTAGGCGGCCTTCAATTCGGCCGGCGGTTGAAAGCCGCTCCCAGCGGCCGGCTCCAGAACGGGTTGGTCGAGGACGCCGGTCAATTCCATCGCCGCGGCGCGGCGCGGGCCGTCCTCGCGCGGGAACATGAGCGGCGTTTGCTTGCGATGGCGGTTCGACTTGGCCCATTGTCCGACATGATTCTGGACGTAGGCGAACAGGTCCGAAGCGGCTACCCGATGGCTGTCCGAGGCAGCGCCGCCGCGCAAGCCTTCGACGACATAATGGCCGAAGACCGATTCGCCCCATTCCTCGCAGACCCACGAGCGCTCATCGACCCCGCTGGCACTGAGGACGACCAGGTTGGGCACTTCCGCGATGGCGCCGTCGGCTTTTTCCAGTTCGCGGGCGAAGTCGTTGTGCAGCATCCCGGCCGACCAGTCCGTCCCGACCTGGGTGGCATCGAGGATCAGGAGCTTGTGCTTGTCCGCCGGCAGTTGTTTCAGACGATCCAGCACGGTCTTCAGCCGGAGGCGATTCCGCCGTGCCTCACCGCCGGGTGCGTCGATCAGGAAATAAGCGCCCTCGCGATCCGCCCCGCCGTGCAGCGCCAGGTAGACGACGACCACCTTTTCGCCGCGATTGACCAGCTGCGGTCCCCACTCATCGGGATTGGTGAGTTCCTGGGGGTCCTGGGCTAGCTGGGGCAACTTCCAGCCTGCGGAGCCTTCGCCTTCTTTCACCCAGCGGCCGATCCGGTCCAGACTGTGCCAGCCCGCAACGTTCTGCTCGACCGCCAGGTTCTCCTCGGCCGGCGCTCCGATCAGGACCAAGCTCGCGGGGTGCAGCGGCCGCAGGAGCCAGATCAGCCAGAGGAGGATGCCAACCAGACCGAGGACGCAACCAATCCCGATGCCGACCTGAACTTGCTTCGATTTCAAGCGCGATTTGCGATCGACTACTTCCGTGCGCCGCCAACCCCGCTCCGTCGCCTCGTTACTCTCCGTCTTGGCCGATTTACGCTGCCCCTTGACGGGAGTTGCATCGTTCAGCCAGGCCGGCTTCCGGGGCGAAGGTTGGTCGCTGGGCATGGCAGTTCTCCGCGAGGAAGAATCGGAAAGGTGCTCATCAGGGGCATAAGACTATCTTACGCGGAGCGGAAAATTTGGAAAAGACAGAAAGGTTTGCGCCAACTGCCGGTCTCGCCATCCGGAATGGCCGTGTCAGGGACTTTCCGAGGGATCAGCAAGCTATCCGGGGACCGCGCCGACCAGTGCTGCTGGCCTTGACGCCACGCACCCCGATTTGCCAAGCTGGGGACAGAGTTATCTCATCCTATCTCACGCACAGGGGGGTATCCTCCGCCCGACCGTCGAAGGTGCGCGCTCCCTTGACGGCGGGCGGCGCGGGGTTTCATTCACCGGACGGTCCCCGGACCGAAGGCTACTGAAAGGCCGAACTTTCTCGAACTTACTTCGGCAGCTTCAACCCGCCGACCGATTTCTCGAAGCCGTCGAGCACCAATTCCAGCGGTGTGCCGGTCTGCATCAACTTGATCATCCGGCCCTTGGCGTCGGTCCAGCCGGTGTAGGGGGTGTTGCCGCGAATGCGGATGGTCACGCGGTCGAGTTCGAGCTTTTCGCCCGCATGCTCGATGCGGTCAGCACCTTGCTTCTCGACGGAGAAGGTCAGCCGTTGGGCGGGCTGCTCCGGGTGAATCCACAGGCCCGCCGTTTCCTGCTTGCCGGCTTTCGTGCGGTCGTGGCGGCGGCAGAGCAGAAAGGTGTCCGTCCAGTCCGGCGCGGAGGTGACGATGACCGCTGCGGGAACCTCGAATTCCTGGGCGTCCTGTCCTTCGCGTTTCACCCTGGCCTTGCCGTTGGCCACTTCCACGCGGCAGGTCTTTTTCGTGTCGCCCTTGACGAGCACCGCCTCGGCGTCGCGCAGCTGGTCCTTGGCGTCGTAGCGCGCCGTCACTGTGAGCCGCACGTCGCCGCGTCCGGTGACGCTGCGAATCTCCCAGCCGTCGGCGGCGCGGCGGATCGAAAAGGTGCATTCGGCGGCCGGCGCTTTTTCGGAGAGCCGAAGATAGCGCGCGGTTTCCTCGGAGGCTTTCTCCGGGGCCGCGAGCTGGAGCACCAACGCGAGACAGACGAGCAGCTTCGACATGGTTCGCTCTCCCAAGCTTTGATACCGGCAGCTCGTGTCGTCCGGGGTGCGTCGGTTCGAGCCTGCCCATCCTGACTGATCGACAGAAACGTGCTCCTGGGTGAGCAGCGTACGGCCGACCCATACGCCGAGGGTTCGACTCCTTCCGTCCGTGCCCTCACGAGTGCTGCCCTGGAGGCTCCGTCGCCGCTTGGCCTCTCGCCACCGCTCCCAAATTCGTCACCGACACGATGTCCCAGCCCACCGGCAAGAACTTCGGTTGCATCACCCCGATGAAGTGGTCCTTCCAGGAGTATACGTATTCTCGCCAGTCGGCGATTTTCGGGTCCGGTTCCGGTGTCTGCTCGTATCGCTCATGGCAGTCCAGGCAGACGAACAGCACGTTCGAGAGGCAGTTTCGCCACGGCAGCGGCACTTTGCGCTTGTGTCGTTTCGGGACGACGTGGTGCCGGCTCAAGCGGTTGGCCCGGCCACAGCACACGCAGGCGTCGTTCTTCACGGCCAGGAAGAACTTGCTGAACTCCCCGAGGTACAGTTCGCCCAGCGTCTTTTCGGTGGTGACGTCGGTGAACTGCAAGACGTCGTCCGACACGATTCGGGCGAAGCCACGCTTCAGGTAGAAGTCGGCCCGCTTCTGGCTGCACCGCAGCAGCGGCTTCCCCTCCGTGCTCAGGACCAGGAAGGTGTCGAACTGCTTGGCCCCGTCCAGGTGGGAGTAGTCGGGTTGTGCTTCGATCGGCCGGGCATCTTGAACAAATGACCGGAGGTTGCACATCCCCAATGGCTTTCTGCGGAAGCTGCTGGGGCCGTGGACGACTTCATAATGCACCTTGCCCTCTTCGACGGCCCGGACCCGACGGACCAGGGCCGCGGAGCTGCGCTTGCGGAGCCAGACCTGCCCCGGTTCGACCGCGAAACCACGGTCCGTGTCGGCAGCGTTGCTCGCCATGATGCACCAAGCCTCGCGGGTGTTTCTCCACCTCATTTTACCGGCTGGCAGCCGGCAAAACTCGCGTTGCCCGTCAGGAGTGTGGAAAATAAGCGAACCAGATCGGGGTGGCAAGCTGTCCATTCCGTGGTGCAATCGTGGGTTGGGCAGGAGTTCGCATCCTCGGGAGACGCAGACCAATGGACCCGATTCTCTCCGTTGCCAGCTGGCTGCTTCTCGGTGCGGTCCTCGGCGCCGGTGCCGTCTTCTGGATTGCGGGTCGCCGTTCCCGTGGACCGCAGAATCGCTCGGCGATCTCCACGCTGATTCCGGCCCATTTCAGCCCCACTTCGCTGGACAACATCACGATCTCGGAACGCAAGTTTCCCTTCCGGGTCCGGGCCGACTTGCAACGGGCCATCGACCGGCTCTTCGGCGGCCAGACCACGGTCTGCCACTTCTGCGGTGTGCGCAAGGAGTATTCCCACGAAGGGATCGCGCTGTCCGACTGCCTGGTCTCCAGCGAGCACAACCCCGCCGTCTCCACGCCGCCTCAATACGAAGAGATCGACATCGGCGAGGAGCAGCCGATCCGCTGTTTGAAGGCGGGCCTCTGGTTCCTGCGACAGGGCCAGCACCAGTATGTCGTGCTGCTGGCTCCGGCGGGACATTTCGGCCAGGTCACGGGCATGCAGTTCCAGATCGCCACGCCGAACAATCCGGATGGCACCCGAATCACCCAGGAATTCTTCCAGCACCTGGAGGCATCCGTCCTCAAGGCCGACTCCTACCGGGGCAAGATCCTGTCCCTGGAACAGGCGGAGCACTCCTACACCGGGCAGTCGTCCGGCATCAAGGTCCACCAGCTCCGCGCCGTGGAACGGGACCAAGTCATCCTGCCGCGCCAGACCCTGGACCTGCTGGACCGGAACGTCATCCAGTTCACCCGGCAGCGGCCTCAGCTGGCCCGCTGCCGGATGGCGACAAAGAAGGGACTGCTCTTCTACGGACCGCCCGGCACCGGCAAGACCCACACGATCCACTACCTGGCCAGGGCACTGGAGGGCCACACCACATTGCTGGTGACGGCCGAACAGGTCGGGCTGCTCGCCGAGTACATGACGCTGGCCCGGCTGCTCCAGCCGAGCATCGTCGTCATCGAGGACGTGGACCTGATTGCCAGGGACCGCAGCGAGTTGAACACCTGCGAGGAAGTCCTGCTCAACAAGCTGCTCAACGAGATGGACGGCCTGCGGGAAGAGGCCGACATCCTGTTCATCTTGACGACGAACCGCCCCGAGGCCCTGGAGCGGGCGTTGGCATCTCGGCCGGGCCGGATCGACCAGGCCATCGAGTTTCCGTTGCCCGACGACGAGGGCCGCGAGAAGCTGGTCCGGCTGTATTCGCAAGGCGTGGACGTGCCCGCCGAGGTCGTGCAGGTCATCGTGCGGCGGACGGACAAGGTCAGTGCCGCTTTCATCAAAGAGCTGATGCGTCGGTCGGTGCAGTTCCGGCTCGAACGGAACGGGGCGGGCGACATTGAACTTCCCGACGTGGAGCACGCCCTGGAAGAGATGCTGTTCAGCGGCGGCTCGCTGAACCTGAAGCTGCTCGGTGCCGAGGGGGTCAACGGTTCGGTCCGCACGGTCCCCACATCCGCCGGCCCGAATTGACGGCTTCCGTCCCCCAATCCTCCTGGGTCTGGTGAGGACGAATGATGACGATACCGCTCTTCCACGTTGATGCCTTCTGCCCCGCGTCGCGAGGACTGTCCGCGCCGTGGCGTCAAGGTCGAGCGCGTGCCCTGGGCCGAAGGCCAAAGCCGGCTGACCACCGCCTACCAGTGATTGCTGGCGGGCTGGGCCAAGCACCTGCGGCTCCTGAACTGGTTCCGAGCCAAAGGGACGATCTCGGCAGGTAGGGTCGAGGGTTCGAACTACAAGGTGCAGCTGAGGATGAGAAAAGCGTGCGGTTTTCAGACCGCGGCAGCGATCGAAACGGCCCTATCTCACGAACTGAGAGCTTTGCCGGAACCGGCAATTGTCCTCCAATTCCGGTGACAAGGCGACTGGATAAGGCCTCTCAGGCTGCTAGGCCGGCCGCAAGGCGGCGGTGCCCTGCGTTTGCAGCTTGATGGTGAGGGCGGGCAGCAGGGCTGGTGCCAGAGCGTTTCCAAGAACAGCGCCGTGCGCCGTTGGCTCTGCCGAAAGCAGGCCATCAGCAAGCCGGCGAACGCCACCAACCGTGGCCCCGACTGGCCCACGGGCACGCCGGTGGGCAATGGCGCACACGTCGTCTCGCCGCAGCCGGGACCGACCAGGCGATGGCGGCGGTACTCGCTGACCTCCGGCCGAATCTCGGGCAACTCCCCGACCTGGTGGCGCAGCGGTTCGGGGTCGGCTCCTGCCAATCCTTGACCACAATGGCGGCAACTGGTCGGCTGGAGTTCTTGGACGTCCGTGCATTGCTCGGGCGGCAACAGGGGCCGTTCGTGTTTGGTATGGCCGGGTTGACCACCCCGTTGGCGCCGGGGTCGGTGCTGGTCCCGCTGGGGCTGGGCGTGCGGATGTTCGCTGCTGGGCGGCACGGAAGAATTCCGCAGGGTCTGGTGCAGACGGGCTTCCAACTCGGCCAGGCGCGCCAGCAGGGCGCGAATGATGGCTTGGGCCTCGCGGGCCTGGCGCGCGATCAGGTCTTCCGTGATCTCCAGAGCCATGCTGCCGTTGTCGGAAGTGTGCAGCTGCGCGGCAAGCCCCCTGCCGAAAAATCAGCAACAGGGTGTGAACGATTACGGAGGGGGAAATCAAAGGGGGAAATCAAAGGTGTCAGGAAACTTTAATCGTTGCGGCACTTCCATTTCATCCTGCCAATTCGGCGTGCGTTGCTGCAAGGCCACTTCGCTTCGGTCAATCGGTTTGGCGGATCCCTGAAAGAGAACCCGGTGTCAAGAGGTCCCTGGAGGATTTTTTCGCGCACCTAGTCCGGACCGTGCTCGCTCGTCCTTGACTGCTGC
>JAGVLI010000098.1 GCA_020054355.1 Planctomycetales bacterium
AGCGCCTGGCGGCCGAGATCGGGATCGTCGCCGACGGAGCGGCCGACCGCCAGCAGCGCCCGCGCGGCGAGCAAAGCCTCGGTCGGTTGCTGTTGCTGCGCGTGCAGCAGGGCATCGAGCCAAAGCAAGTTCGCAACCGGCTCGCCCACTGGCTGCGCTGGCTCGGTTCCCCCTCCAAGCTCTTCGGCTCCGAGCGCTGGCCAACGCCCGAGATTCAGGTTCGCCAGGCTGCGAGACTGTTCCAGGGCGGACTGGTGCTTTCCCAGTTCGGCGCGCAGCAGCGTCAGTTGCTTCGGTGTGAGTTGAACCTGCGGATCGCGGTCGCTCGCGGCGATCAGTTCCCTCAAGCTGTCCGTTTCCGGCCAGTTCGCGGGTAATTGTTGGTTGACGGCAGCCACTTCCAGGGCCGCGTTCGTCTCGTCCGGAATCGCCTTGCGGTTCGCCTGCAAGCTATTCCAGGTCCAGCCGGGGTCTTTCTCGTCCGTTTCGTTGATGGCGTCGTCCAGCTGCTTGCTGCCATAACCGCCGTAGATCAGCGACCCACAGAAGCCCAGGAACAGGACCACGCACCCCAGGACCACAGTCCATTTCAGCAAGCGCAAACCCCAACGCAAGGGCCGCACGATCAGCCAGAGTTTCAGTTTCTTGCTCAACGCGCCGAATGCCGATGGCCCCGCCGCTTTTTCTTCCTTCGCTTCCTCTTCTTCCTTCGGTTTGGGATTGAGCAGCTGTTGCCGGATGGTGGCGAAATACTTGGCTCGATTGCGCTGCAGCGCCTGGGCCTTCTGCACGAACCCCATGTTGTTGGCATGCTTCTGGATGAAGCTCATCACGTCGGGATGGAAAGCGGGATTCACCTTCCAGTCGGGCGTGTCCTTGGAGTCGATCAGCGCCGAGACCTGGGCTTCCAGCAGGCGCAGGACTTCCTCGCGGCTCAGGTCCTTCGGGATGGGTGCCAGCCACGGCTGCTGCTGGTACTTCTCTTCTTCGTCGGGTTCGGGAGGCTTGGGCGGCAATGGCGGCAACGGCGCGGTTTCCTTGGGGTACCGGGCGAGCAACTCGCGGGCCTTCTCGACCTGTTCCTCGGTCACTTGCAGCTGGATGCTGCCGGTGGCGTGCTCGCGGACCCAGTCGTGAGCCAGATCGAAATCGTAGGCGATGCAAACGGGCACGCCGCCGCTTTCCAGCAACGACTGCACCTTCTGAGCTTGGTCCGCCACCCAGTACGTGGCGACGGTCACGGTCTTCGGCTCGGCCTCGCTCGCCGCCACCGCCGGCACCTCGGCATCGCTCTGAAAGCCCCGGAAGTTCGGGTCCTGCGAGCCGTCGTTGCCGGTGCCGCACGACCAGCAAATCTCGAAATTGTCCTCGACCTCGGCGCTGCACTTCCGGCAAGTCCACATGGCGGTTCGTCCGTTGGAGAGGTTCCCACTGCCGTAGTTCGTAGCATACGGGGCAGTTTCCGCCCGCTGCAAGCAGTTTTGCCGACGAGCGCGGCGCGGCGTTATCTTTGGTGGATCAGCGAGCCTGGTAACGGGAGAATGTAGAAGACAAGCAGAAATGGAGAAGATAGTCTCGTTGGATTGGCCAAACGGGAGCCGAACGATGAATCCATCAGCGGACCCAGCATTGACGATGCCACGGGCCAGACGCAGCCGG
Organism: Planctomycetales bacterium; assembly: GCA_020054355.1. Lineage (GTDB taxonomy): Bacteria > Planctomycetota > Planctomycetia > Gemmatales > Gemmataceae > JAGVLI01. The sequence continues at coordinate 1,660 of JAGVLI010000098.1, forward strand.
CTGGTGAAGCAAATCCTGGCCTGGGCCGTGCATTTCTACACCGGACTCGGCCTGGTGGCGGGCGCGGGCATGGCCGTGCTGATCGTCCGCGGCGACCCGACGGCCATCCGCTGGGTCTTCGTCCTGATGCTGGCCGCCACCCTGATCGACGCTACCGACGGCACCCTGGCCCGGCTGGTGAAAGTCAAGCAAGTGCTGCCCGGCTTCGACGGCCGGCGGCTGGACGACATCATCGACTTCCTGACCTACACCGTGCTGCCATTGTTTCTGCTTTGGCGCGTGCAAATCCTGCCGGCCGGCCAGGAAGCCTGGCTGCTGCTGCCGCTCCTCGCCAGCGCTTACGGCTTCTGCCAGGTGTCGGCCAAGACCGACGACGGCTACTTCCTCGGCTTCCCTTCGTACTGGAATCTGGTGGCCTTTTACCTCTACGTGCTGCACTTCCACGTTGCCCCGCTGCCTAGCTGGCTGGCGGTTGGCTTGCTCGTCGGCCTGGCCGTGTTGACCTTCGTGCCGACCCGCTACCTCTACACCAGTCAGCGCGGTCCACTGACCAAGGTGACGAACCTGCTCGCGGGCGTCTGGGTATTGTTCCTGGCGGCCATCCTCTATCGTCTGCCCGGCGGCGCTGCGCATGAAACCGACGTCCAGGCCGATGGCTGGCTGGTCGGCCTGATTCTCGGTTCCTTGTTTTTCCCCGTCTACTACCTGGGCGCGTCCTGGCTGATCAGCTGGCGGCTCTGGCGCGAAGAACGGGCATGTCGTCCTCTGCTGCCCCGGCAGCACGCTTCGGAGAACCCTTCATGATCGTCCTCGACCACGTCAGCAAGTCCTACGATGGCGGCAAGTTCGCCGTGCAGGATGTGTCCCTCGAAGTGCCGCGCGGTCAGCTGCTGGTGCTGCTGGGCGGCTCGGGCAGCGGCAAGACCACCACGCTGAAGATGATTAACCGGCTGATCGAGCCGACCGGCGGCCGGGTGCTGGTCAACGGCAAGAACGTGCTCGAAGGCGATCCGGTGCAACTCCGGCGCAGCATCGGCTACGTCCTGCAAGGCAGCGGCCTGTTTCCGCACATGACCGTGGCGGAGAATATCGCCGTGGTGCCCAAGCTGCTGCACTGGTCGGCCGACAAGACCGCAAAGCGTGTCGACGAACTGCTCAACCTGGTCCATCTGCCGGCGGAGCAGTATCGCGCGCGCCTGCCACGCCAGCTCTCC
>JAGVLI010000952.1 GCA_020054355.1 Planctomycetales bacterium
CGGCGCGCACCCCGGACGCGGCGGGCGGACGATGCCGCCTGTGCGTGAGATGACATGACACGACTCAGCCTCCAAGGTGCCAAAAGCGCATGCGTGCCGTCAAGCCCGGCAGCAGTGAGGCGGCGCTGGCCGTTCGCTGGGTCAGGTTGCGGAACGGACCGGAAGCGAAAAATCGTTGCATCCGGCCGCCGCCGGACTCACAATACCAGTCGGATCGCCGTCACTTCCGTTTCGGTGCCATCAATCTCTGCTCCGCCAAGGGAGGAACTTGCTGTGTCCACGACCCATCGCGCTCGGCTCGGATTGCGACGCGCCGCCCTGCTGACGCTGGCGCTCTGCGGCTGGCTGTTCGCGGGCGCTGCCGTCCAGGCGCAAAACCGCATCTTCTTTATCAACGTCGATAAGGCGGGAGCCGTCACGGACATCGAAGGAACCATCCTCGACGAGAGCAAGAAGGAAGTCTCCGTCCGGCCGCTCAAGGGTAACAAATTGGTCATCGCCGCCGACAATGTCATCGACATCTTCTATGCGGTGGGCAAGCCGGACCTGCAGGCCGAGTACAAGAAGGCCTGGGACGCCGATCAGACCGCGGCCAAGACCGCCGGCGCCCAGGAACGGAAGAGACTGCTGGAAGAAGCCATCAAGAAGTACCAGGAACTGTACCCCAAGCTGGACAAGGAAAAGAACGCTCAGCGGCACGTGCAGTTCCGCATCGCCAACCTCAGCGCCCACGCCGCCGGGGCCGACCGGGCCAAGCTGTTCGCGTCCATCGACCTGCTCGAGAAGTTCCTCAAGGAGCATCCGGACAGCTGGCAGAGTTTTCGCGGCGAGCAGCAATTGAAGCTGATGAAGGGCGGGAAGTAGTCCGCGACGACTACGATTGTGAAACGCGAACGGCGCGGCTGGACAGCCTCGCCGTTCGCGTTTTTTGTACGTTTGCTAAACCGCAAGCGGGCGGCTAATAGCCGGCGGCCTTGCCGTTGATGCGCCGGTCTTCCGCGCCGTGATAGATGCCGGTCTTGGGATCGACCCAGATCGAATGGGCGTCGCCCTGGCGGACGCCGGTCATGACGTGGCCCATCGCCCGCAATTTCTCCACCGATTCCCGATGCTCGGTCCAGCCCTCGAAGCGGACCTCGTCGGGGAACCATTGATGGTGCAGGCGCGGCGCATCGACGGCGGCGCGGATGTCCATCTCGAACTCCACGACGTTCAGGACCATACATAACGAAGTGTTGATGATCGTGCGGCTGCCGGGGCTGCCGGTCACGAGCAGCACCTTGCCGTTCCTGGCGACGATGGTCGGCGTCTGCGAGCTGAGCATCCGCTTGCCGGGCGCGATCTGGTTGGCTTCGGTGCCGATCGCACCGGTGCGGTCGGTGACGCCCGGCCGCCAGTTGAAGTCCACCATCTCGTTGTTGAGGATGAAGCCCGCGCCGCGGACCACGACCCGGCTGCCGTAGCTGTGTTCGAGCGTGTAGGTGTTCGCGACCGCCATTCCGTCCTTGTCGATGACCGAGAAGTGCGTGGTGCTGTCGCCTTCGGGGGCCAGCTTGAGTTCGCGGGCCAGGTCTTCGCTCTTGGTCGCCTTGTCCCGGTCGATCTGCTGGGCCAGCTTGCGGGCGTGTTCCTTGGTCGTCAGGTATTCGGGAACCTTGGTGAAGGCGGGATCGCCGAGAAAGCGCGCCCGGTCATAGTAGGCGCGGCGCATGGCTTCGATCATCAGGTGCAGGGTGGCGGGCGAATAGCGGCCCTGCTTCTTCAGGTCGAAGTTCTCCAGGATGTTGAGCATCTCGATCAGGCAGACGCCGCCGGAGCTGGGCGGGGGCGGCGCGTAAACGTCGTGGCCGCGAAAAGTGCCGTGAATGGGTTTGCGCTCGTTGGCCCGGTAAGCAGCCAAGTCGGCCTTGGTAATCAGCCCGCCGCCGGCTTTCATTTCCGCGACCAGTTTGTCGGCGACCGCTCCCTTGTAGAAGGCGTCGGGGCCTTGTTCGGCGATCTGCCGCAGCGCCCAGCCCAGGTCCTTCTGCACGAAGCGATCGCCGGCTTTCCAGTCGGCTTCACCGCCGTCCTTGCCGAAGACGCGACGCGCCTCCGGGAACGCCGACGACCCGCCGACAAAGCTGTTGAGCGAGCCGGCCAGCCGGGCATCGAGGATGAAGCCTTCCTCGGCCAGCTTGACGGCCGGCATGACCACGTCTTTCCAGGCCAGCTTGCCGAATTTCTTGTGGGCCAGCTCCATGCCGCGCACCGTGCCCGGCACGCCGGAGACCTTGTGGCCGAGGCGTTCCGAGTCCTTGGCGTACATGTCCTTGGTGGCCGACGCCGGGGCGGTTTCCCGATACTCGAAGACGACCGGCGACCCTTGCGGCGGATGCACGACCATGAAGCCGCCGCCGCCGATATTCCCCGCCGCCGGATAGGTGACGGCCATCGCGAAGGCGGTGGCCACGGTGGCGTCGACGGCGTTGCCGCCCTGTTTGAGGACTTCCAGGCCCACGTCGGCGGCCGGCGGCGAGACGCACACCACCAACCCGTGGCGGGCTTCGACGGCCTTCTCGGCCGCGAACGGACTGGAAACGGACAACAGCAGCGCACCAATAGTCAGCACACAGCGCAGCATGGGAGGAGTCCTTGCGGTCGGGAAGTCGTCACGGACGGGACGTTGGCAAGTATCTGACAGGTGAAACCCCAGGGCCAGCCGAAGTTGGCGTTTCGCGGGCGAATTCCGGGGTCGATGAGGGAGACAATCGAAGGGACCGCGCTGGCCGGCAAGGTTTCGCCGGCTTGCCGAGCCGGCAGGACCGCTGCGAAGCACTAACTAGTGCCAAATCCAGCGACCTCTGGCCCGTGGGTCACGATTCCAATCGTGACAATCTTCACCGCCTGTCACGATTGGAATCGTGACCCACGGGCAAACAGTGCCTGGAAGCAGCGCTACGGCTTGGCCAGACCGAGGTTGGTCAGCAATTCCCGCGTGCTGGCGACGCGGTTCAGACTGTAGACGTGAATGCCCGGCACGCCGTGGTCGAGCAGCCGGCGGCACAGCTCCGTGCAGATTTCCACGCCCAGCTGGCGTACCGATTCGTCGTCGTGGGCCAGTGCTTCCAGGCGCTTCAGCAAGTCGGCCGAGAGCTTGGCCCCGCACAGCGACGTGAAGCGCTTGATCTGCTCGGCGCTCAGGAAGGGCAGCACGCCCGGCACGATCGGCACCTTGATGCCGTGATGGTTCCGCAGGTAGTCCTCGCATTCGAGAAAATCGTTGGCGTCGTAGAACAACTGCGAGATCAGGAAGTCCGCGCCCGCCGCCACCTTGGCCGCCGCGCGGTCCCAGTCCAGGCGCTTGTCGCCGCATTCGATGTGGCCTTCCGGGTAGAAGGCCCCGCCGATGCTGAACTGGTGGCGGCCCTTGACGAAGCCGATCAACTCGACGGCATGCCCGAAGCCGCCGGCCACCGGCTTGAAGGTCGTCTCGCCGCGCGGCGGATCGCCGCGCAGGGCCAGGATGTTCTCGATGCCCAGCTCCCGCGCCTGGTCCAGGACCTCGGCCAGCTGGTCGCGCGTCGAGCCGACGCAGGTCAGATGCGACATGGCCTCGATGCCGAAATCCCGCCGGACGCGATGCACGATGCGCAGCGTGCGGTCGCGGGTGCTGCCGCCGGCCCCGTAGGTGACGGAGCAGAACGCCGGTCGCAGCTGCTGCAAGGCCGGGATGGTCTCGCGAAACAGCGTCGCTTCCGCCTCATCGCTCTTGGGCGGAAAGAACTCGAACGAGATCGTCGGCTCCGGACGAGCGTACAACTCGGCAATGCGCAAGCGACGGCACCTCCTGGATGCGACCCGCGAAACCCTCTCCGGGGATTGTCAAGTAAATCGCCGGTTTTGCCAAGAGTGGTTTTCCGGGTTGTGCCTATAATGTCGGCGAACTGGGATAATCGGGCAACGTCGCGGGAGACTCCCCATGCGCCTCGTTCTCACGGTCTTCAGTCTCGCGGTTGTGTTCACCGTCCAGGCGGGCGGCGGCAAGATGTCCACCGTGGCCGGCACCGGCAAGGGCGGCTATGCCGGCGACGGCGGCAAGGCGACCGCCGCCCTGCTCAATCAGCCCTTTCACTGCGAACTCGAACCCGATGGCAGCCTGCTGATCGCCGAGGCGAACAATCATTGTATTCGCCGCGTGGATCTGAGGACCGGCAACATCGCCACCGTGGCCGGCACGACCAAGAAGGGCTACTCCGGCGATGGCGGCCAGGCGACTGCGGCGACCATGAACGAACCCTACGCCGTCGTCGCGGATCGGAACGGCGACCTGTACATCGTCGATCGGCTCAATGCCGTGGTGCGGAAGGTGGACGCGAAAACCGGCGTGATGACCACCTTGGCCGGTAACAGCAAGAAGGACTTCGCCGGCGACGGCGGCAAGGCCAGCGAAGCCAGCCTGCGCGAGCCGAACGATTGCATCCTCGACGGCAAGGGCGGCCTGCTGATCGCCGACGTGGCCGACTGGCGCGTGCGGCGCGTCGATCTGAAGACCGGAGTCATTAGCACCTTCGCCGGCACCGGCAAGGGCAAGAAGGATGCCAAGGGCGACGGCGGCCCGGCTGACAAGGCGGTGATCGTCGGCGCGCGGGCCGTCTGCGTGGACCACGCGGGCAACACGTACATTTGCGAACGGGAAGGCAACGCCATCCGCAAGGTCGATGCCAAGGGCGTGATCTCGACCATCGCCGGCACCGGCGCGGCCGGCTACGAAGGCGACGGCGGGCCGGCGGCGAA
>JAGVLI010000040.1 GCA_020054355.1 Planctomycetales bacterium
CCTTGTCTCGCCCGGTGGCGGCGCGGGCCATGCGAATCGCCGCATGGGTCGCCTCGCTGCCGGTGGTCTGAAAGCGGATCGCCTCGCCGCACGGCACCGCTGCGACGATCGCCTCCGCCAGCAGGATCGCCGGTTCGTTCAGGGCGAAGAACGTGGAACCGAGCGCCGACTGTCGCTGCACCGCCTCGACGATTTCGTGCCGGGCATGCCCCAGCAGCAGCGGCCCGCTGCCGAGCATGTAATCGATGTACTCCTTGCCGGCGGCGTCGTAGACCTTGCTGCCCTTGCCGCGCGCCATGACCATGCGCAGGTCGGGCGGCAGGTGCATCATCCCCAGGCAGGCGCCGGGCAAAAGGCGTTCGGCTTTTTCGAGAAGTTCCGCTTGGTTCATGGCGGCTGGCTCCAGATGACGGATAGTGATTTATCGTTTCGCGCGGCCCTGGCCACTCGCCGCTGCTGCCCACAAGAACATAATACACTGCATCGCCTGCCGAGGATGGACCGCAACTTGTCGAAGCGAGCGAGGAACCATGCGCAAGAAATTCGTGGCCGGCAACTGGAAGATGAACCCGACCTCCGCGCACGACGTCGTCCGGCTGGCGACCGAGGTCATCGTCGGACTGAAGGACGAGGGCCGCGTCACGGCGGCGCTCTGCCCGCCGTTTCCCTATCTCGGCCTGCTCGATACGCTGCTGAAACAGCACAAGAGCCAGGTGCTGCTCGGCGGACAAAACTGCTACATCGAGAAAGACGGCGCATTCACCGGCGAAGTCAGCCCCGCCATGCTGCTCGATACCGGCTGCAAGTATGTGATTCTCGGCCACAGCGAGCGCCGGCACAAAATGGGCGAAAGCGATGCCTTCATCAACCAAAAAGTAGGAGCGGCGCTGGCGGCCGGCCTGGAGGTGATTCTGTGCATCGGCGAGACGCTGGCCGAGCGCGAAGGCAACCAGACCGAAGCCGTCCTGGACCGGCAAGTCACCCAGGGCCTGGCGGATGTGAAGGAACTATCGAAGTTGGTCATCGCCTATGAACCCGTCTGGGCCATCGGCACGGGCAAAAATGCCACCCCGCAACAGGCGCAGGACGCTCATGCCTTCATCCGTCGGCGCGTCGGGCAGCTCTATGGCGACCCGGCCGCCCAAGCACTCATCATCCAATACGGCGGCAGCGTCAAGCCGGACAACGCCGCCACCCTGCTGGGGCAGCCGGACGTCGATGGCGCGCTGGTCGGCGGCGCTGCCTTGAAGGCGGACCAATTCTTGCCCATCGTGCGCGCGGGCATCCTGTGAGTCTGAAGTCATGGCCGAACGTTTCCCCTACGACCGCAGCAGCAAATGGCTGATCCAGCACCACGGAAGCGGCCTGCTGCGCCTGGGCGGCCTGCAGGGACCGTTCACCTGGAAGGCGCTGCAGGCGGAAGTCGTCCAGCCCCGGCGCTTGCCCGATGGCTTGCTCGAAGTGTACCTGGCAGGCTCCACGGCCGCGGACTATTTCATTCTGGAGATCGAGACCTATCCGGAGCGCGAGTTGGAGGAGCAAATCTTGCGCGATGTCGCCCTGGTCTATCTGGATCGTCTCGTGCTGCCGGAGGTGTTGGTCCTGGTCTTGCGGCCCAGGGGAAAGGTCGAGGCTCCCGGCGCCGTCGAACGCCGCAGCCGCTTGCAGTGGACCAGCTGGCAGGCACGCTGGCGGCTGGTCGAGCTTTGGACGCTGCCCGCCGACGAAGCGCTGTCGCTCGACGATCCCGGCGTCATTCCCTGGGTGCCGTTGATGCAATCGGCCTAACCGCCGGAAATCGTGCTCCAACGCTGCCGGGAACGCATCGACCAGCAGGCGCGGCCGGACGAACGTGCGAACCTGCTGGCGGTCACGCAAGTGCTGAGCCGCTTGCGGTATAATGATCCCCAGTTGCTGACCATCCTGGGAGGATCGCAAGCCATGATCGAATCACCGTTGATTCAGGAGTTGCTGGAGCAGCGGAGCAAGCAGGTGCGAAACGAGGCTGTGCTTTTGATCTTGACCGAACGATTCGGCCCTGTTTCAGAACGTGTGGCGAGCGCTGTGAAGTCGATTCAGAACAATACCGAACTTGAGGCGCTTATTCGCTTTGCCGCAGTCTGTTCCGATGTAGACGCCTTTCTCCAACGCCTGGAGTCTCAGGGCTGAAACTGCTGGAGGATCGCAAGCCATGATCGAATCGCCGTTGATTCAAGAATTGCTGGAGCAGCGGGGCAAGCAAGTGGGAAATCAGGTGAGAATTCAAGATATTCTTCGCGTCTTGACGCTGCGGTTCGGCGACTTGCCCGCAGGCTTCGCGGAGGCTGTCGGAGTGATTCCGGATGATTCGGCACTTGCGGAATTGCTGGATTTTGCGGTAGTCAGTCCCGACCTGGAATCCTTTAGCCATCGGTTGTACGCGGGCAGGTGCAGTACACGCTGGACTGGGCCGTAATGGTTAATCGTTCGGCCACTTGGTTTCCCGTTCGACTTGGTTCTGCCGGACGCGCAACGTACCGCGATCACCACGGTAGTATCCTTGCCACTTCACCGCTCCATTGACAACGTACCCCCACGGCGCCAGGAAGTGGTCGATGATGTACTTCAGCCAGTGGTCGTAATAAAAGAACCGCTCGATCCCGTCCCACACGATGGCGGTGCCCGCTTCGTTGGGTGTCCAATGGCACCACAATCCACCTTGCTCCGTCGGCGCTTCCGCGTCATCAGCGGAGGAATACAGGTCGTGAGCGTAATGCGTGGGGTCGCCGACGAAATAGCCGCATTCTTTTCCAAGGGGCAAACCGGCGGCTTTTCGGATTGGATCGGGCAACTTCTCGGTCTTCTTGCGGTCGCGCTTCATCCGGCGGGTCGCGCTGAACTGCTTCAAGTAGGCGGCGTGTTCCGGCTTCATGGCGAACAGCGGCCAGACTTTCGCCAGGCTCTTGGTCTTCTTCGCCACCAACCGGGCAAGCGGGTCGCCGCGCGGGTCGCCGCGCGGGTCG
>JAGVLI010000480.1 GCA_020054355.1 Planctomycetales bacterium
AGCCTCGCTCGATGAACTCTGGGAGCAGGCGATGGCCGACGCTCGCGGTAAGCTGGCGCCGGAAGGCTCGCTGACCGGCGCGACGCGCGAGCTGCAAGCCGGACTGGGCGCTTTCCTGAAGACCGCCCACGAGCATGGCGTGAAGGTGGGTCCGTGGCGCTTGCAGCACGTCGTCGGCGAATGGACCTTCGGCGAGCATCCGACCTATGGCGCGATCACCATCGCCCACTGGGTCTGCAAGGTGGGCCAGCCCTGGAAGGTCGGCATCGGCCTGTTCCTGGGACGCGGACCCGGCAAGCCGAAGGACCTGGAAATCAAGCTGGCGGCAATGGAAGCGGAGCCGCCGGTCATCGACCACCTCATCCTGCTGCGCCCGGAAGACGACCTGACGCTCTCCGGCAAGAGCAAGACCATGTGGCAGGAGGCCGAGCGCCGCGGCCGGCATCCCCGGCTGGAAGCGGTCAGCCTGGAGAGTTTCGCGGTCTTCCAGGGCTTCCCGCGCTGGCTGCAAGCCGTCGCCGAGGCCCAACCCGACGGTCAGCCGTTGCCCAACCTGGCCGACTTCCTCCAGGAGAAGGTCGAAAAGCTGCTGGAACAGGTTTGCATGCCCGTGCAGGGCGGTTAGAGCATTGCGCGGGTGGAGGCAGCACAGGGCGGAGTGGTCCGCACAGCGGACCCTACGAAATTCCGTAGGGTCCGCTGTGCGGACCGAACGCAGCTAACGAAACGATTGCGCCAGCTCACTATCCGCCGCAGGCATGCCAGACGCCTGCGGCATTTTTCGTCGGCGCTGTCGATTCTCAGCCATCCCAAACGACTACTCAGAGATGGCAGTCGCGGCGACGCCGTCCTCGATCGCACTCGAACGGAGAAGTACCATGCAGCTGGTACAACGGATTACCCCCTGCCTGTGGTTTGACAACCAGGCGGAAGAGGCTGCCCGGTTTTACACAGCCATCTTCAAGAACTCGAAGATTGTCCAGATCACTCGCTACGGCAAGGCTGGCCACGAAATCCACGGCAGGCCGGCGGGGTCGGTCTTGACCGTGGAATTCGAACTGGACGGGCAGACCTTCACCGCCCTCAACGGCGGCCCGGTGTTCAAATTCAACGAGGCAGTCTCACTGCAGATCAACTGCGATACGCAGGAAGAAATCGACTACTACTGGGAGAAGCTGTCCGAAGGCGGTGATCCCCAGGCGCAGCAGTGCGGCTGGCTCAAGGACCAGTACGGCGTTTCCTGGCAAGTGACGCCCCGCGCCATGCACGACATGCTCGCCGACCACACTTCCGCCAAGTACGAGCGCGTCATGGAGGCCATGCTGCGCATGAAGAAGCTCGACCTGGCCGAACTCCAGCGGGCGTACGCGGGCTAGCGGAGGCGGCAGCAGCCCGCGTAGAATCGAAGTGGCGGCTCGGTTCGCGGGTCGATGCGGGCATCGCTTGAAAGGCAGCCATGACTGACATCACGCATCCCAAGCTCATCATCCTGAAAGGCTTTCTTTTCCTGCTGGCGGGCGTTCTGGCTTCGGGCTTGCTGCTCGTCCTCCACCCGGAATGGACGGTCGCGTTCCTGCTGGGCGTGGCGGTCTGGAGCTTCGCCCGCTTTTATTACTTCGCCTTCTACGTGATCCAGCATTACGTCGATCCCAGCTACAAGTTCTCCGGATTAACTTCTTGCATGCTCTACTTGCTACGGCGCGGACGGTCGGCGGATGCGTAGAGTCCACGGTGCGAACCGCTCAGCCCTGTGTTACATTGAGCCGAGAATCGCTCTGGATCGCCAGGAGTCAGTTATGAATGCGCAACAGTTAAACTCTCTCGATCCCATCAAGACGGAGATTCGCACCTATCTGCGCGAGTTGCCGCGCCTGCTGGCGGAGGGACACGAAGGCAAATTCGTGCTGATCAAGGACGAGCAGGTGCTCAGCGTTTGGGACACCTTCGATGACGCCTGTCAGGCCGGACGGGAGCGCTACCCTTTGGGGGTAGCATTTCTTGCCCAACCGATCGATGCGCGCGACCTGACCCGGAAGTTTCCCGAAGACCTGCGTCCCCGACAGGCTGTCTGATGAATACTTCGACGATCACGATTCAGCCGGATGGCGCTCTCATTGAAGTAGGTATCGGTTTGTCGTCCCAAGACGCGCAAGCTCAGCGTCAGGCCGGCAAGCCGCTCCCACCCGCTTCGCTGGTCTTGGCGCTGATCGATACGGGGGCCGAGGTATCCGCAGTGGATTCCGCCGTCCTGACGCCGTTCTACAGCCTGGGAATACAACCTTCGCGATTTGTCTTTGTCAGTGCAGGTGGAACAGGCACCAGTCTGTTTCCCGAGTATCCTGTGACCTTGACCATCGGCACTTCGCCCGACGGCAAACGAGCCGGACTGACACTGCGCAGTCAAGCAATGCTAGCGCAAGACCTCGCATCGCTGGGCTATCAGGCGATCATCGGCCGCGACATCCTCTCCCGTTGCCTGTTGATCTACGACGGTCCCAGCCAGTCCGTCACGCTTGCATATTGACCAACCCGTCTCACTTCGCGGGCGCTTCCAGCCGCACCAGCAAGTCTCCAGCATCCACTTGTGTTCCAGTCGCCACCAGCACCTCGGCGATCCGCCCGGCGCGCTCCGCATAAATCGTGGTCTCCATCTTCATGGCTTCCAGCGTGCAGAGCTTTTGGCCGGCGGCTACCTCCTGGCCGGCCAGGGCCGTCACCCGGGCCACCAGGCCCGGCATCGGCGCGCCGATGTGCAGCGGATTGCCCGCATCCGCCTTGGGCCGGCGCTGCACCTGCTCGCCGAGCGAACGGTCCAGCACCAGCACTTCGCGCGGCTGGCCGTTCAGCTCGAAGAACACCAACCGTCGGCCGTCGGGATGCGCGTCGCCCAGCGTCAGGAACTTGACGATCAGCGTCTTGCCCGGCTCGATCTCCACGCTCGCCTCTTCGCCGGGTTCCATGCCGTAGAAGAACACCGGCGTCGGCAACACGGATACATCGGAATAGGTCCGCTGGTGCTCGGCGAAATCGAGGAAGACGCGCGGATAGAGCAGGTAGCTCAGCACCTCGCGCTCGCCGACCGTGTGCCGGACCTTGCGCTCCAGTTCCTGCTTGGCTGCGGTGAAATCGGCGTGGGGC
>JAGVLI010001006.1 GCA_020054355.1 Planctomycetales bacterium
GACTGGGACGGCCGGCGCCGCCGGTGCTTCGACGGCTGCGACTCCGCCCGGACCCGCCGGAGCGTCCAAGGCCGCAGCCTTGCCGTCCCGTTCCAGCTCGTGGCGGATCTTCAGGTTGAAGCTGATGAGGTCGATGATCCCGGCCTTGGGATCGACCTGCAAGGCGTGGAAGTTGTTCACGTTGTTGCTCAGTTCCTTGTCGAAGAGCAGCTTGCCGGTGGCCTTGTGCAGGCTCTTGGTGGCGACCACGTGCATGGCGATGCGATTGTTGCCCTGGTTGACCCACTTGTTGTAGCGCGAGGTGAAGAGCAGCACGGGCAGGTCCTTGAACTGCTCCAGCACCAGCATCTGGTTCTGGATCGGGTTGATCCACTTGGTCTTGCCGGTGGCCCCGTCGAAGGCGTAGAGCGCGCCGTTGACGGTCAGCGTCCGCATGCCGTGGTAGACGTTCATCCAGATGCCGTTGTTCAGGTTCGGGTCGGCCGTCTTGTTCAGCGCGACGTAGAACTGATCGCGGTCGCCCAGCAGCCAGGCTTCCTGGAGCTTGTCGAGGTCTTCCTTCCTGACCTTGGCCTTGAGGACTTCCTGATTGCTGGCCAGATCGAAGACGGTGACGTTGCCTTCCGGATCGACCGCGCCGGTCAAGTCCTCGGCTTCGCACTTGAGGACGGTGGTCCCGGTCGGGAACTCCTTCTTCCACACGTCCTTGCCCGTGGCCACGTCATAGGAGCGGAGCACGATGCCGCTGGCCAATTCGTCCTTGACGAGCAGCGTGCGGCCCCGGACCCGCAGCTTCTGCTTGAACGCCTCGGTGAAGTCGGGCACCTGGACGGTGACGCCGTCGGTCGCCCGCACGGCGCGGTTCGCGCTCGAAACAGCGCCGTCGGCGTTCAGTTCGACCAGGTAGACGTACTGTTCATCGCCGAAAATCTGGGTGCGGGAAGCATTCACGTCGGACTTGGTCCAGAGCATCGTGCCCTTGATGGGGTCGAGCGCGACCAAGCCGTTGCGGGTTTGCAGGCAGACGTAAGAGGCTTCCACCGCGCCGGTCTGGCCCAGCTTCTGCATCCAGCCGTCCTGGTAGAGCAGCGTCAGGTTGCCTTCGCGGTCGCGCGTCACCTGGCCCAGCTGCGGTTGGCTGCTGGTGCCGGGCGAATACAGGTTGTATTCCCAGAGCTTCTTCTGATCGACCGGATCGAAGCCGTAAACCATGTGGCCCAGGCCGACGACGACCACGTGGCCCTGGACCGAGTAAGTCGTGCGAATGTTGGCGTGGCCGTGGTTCAGGTACTGCAACGACGGCAGGTTGGCCGACTTCCACTGGTCCTTGCCGTCGGCCTGGTTGACGACCCGCAGCTGCTGCAGGTTCATGTCCAGGGCCAGGCGGTGCTTCTGGAAGAAGGGCAGCAGATCGCCGACCGGCTCCAGCGTGAAGCTGGGCTGCATCGGGAACTGGCCGTGGACCTCGGAGACCTTGAACTTGCCGTTCCACGACTGCCGGGCGTCCTCGAGGAACGGCAGGAAGCGCTTGTCGGTGGTCAGTTCGCTGTAGAGGTCGGCCCCGGTCTTGCCGTCCTTGATGACGACCTTGGTGAAGTCGCGGCCCAGGGCACGATAGTAATGGGCGGCGTGGTCCATCAGCCCCTTGCGGAGCATGACGCGGGCCAGGATTTCGACGGCTTGGCCGGCGGCTGCCGGATCGACGGCCTTCTGCCCTTCGACCTGTAGGAGCAACAGCTGGGCTTCGCGCAGCTCGTCGGCCTTGGCGTCGCGGGCGGCTTCGAGCAGACGGTCGGCCAGCTTCAGACGGGCTTGCCGGCCCACGGATAGTCCGGAACCGAACAGGTCGGCGAAGCGGCGCAGGGCGGTGACGTCGCTGGTGTCCTTGACGGCGGTCCATTGCTCGGCCAAACGGGTTTCCAGCGGCTGCCGTTGTTCGGGCTTGGCCTTTCCATCATGGCGGCGATCCGGCCGCGCGCCCAGACGGCGGGCGAGGACTTGGTGTTCGGCTCGTCCAGCGAGCTGACCAGTTCCTGGCTGCCGGCCAGGGCGCCGAAGTCGGTGTACGCCTGGAAGGCGTCCACCAGCCGGCCCTGGCGCTCGCGGCCCTTCGCCACCAGGCACAGGAAGCTGCCCTGGCGGCGGCGGCGCTCCTCGGCGTTTTCGGCCTGGCACAGCGTCTTGTATTCGTCCAGGTACTTTTCCGCGACGTTGAAATCGCGCTGGAACATATCGGTCAGCGTTTCGTAGAGCTTCTGCTTGGCCTTCGGAATCATGTCGGCGGGCGGATTGTTCTCCAGGGCGGTATGCAGGTCGGCGTAAGCCTTGTCCAGCTCGCCCTTGTCCAGGCACAGCTCGCCGCGCTCGATCAGGGCGAGCGGGTCCTTCGGATTGTTCTTGATCCGCTCGTCGATCAGGGTGAGCTTCGACTGGAGCTGCGGATAGGCGGTGATGCTGGTCAGGGTCTGCGACAGCACCTGTCCTTCGTAAAAGATCAGGTTGCCGGGGACTTCCTTCTTGCGGCTCTTGGTGTGGGCCACGACCCGGCCGGTATCGACGTTGATGGCGCAGACTTCCGGTTCCTTGTCCTGGCCGCTGCGGAGCGGCAGGTAGTAGACGTTCTCGCTGGCGGCCCCCTGGCCGGACGGCACGCCGATGTTGTCGAGGCGCCAGGCCTGGTCGCCCTTGTTCAGGTTCAGGGCCTTGCAGTAACCCTTGCCGACGATCAGCGCCTTGCCGTGGAAGACGCCGGCGAAGTACAGGTCGTCGGTGGCGCGGGCGTGCTTCCAGAGCAGGCTGCCGTCGCGCAGGTCGATGCAGTGAACGGCGCTGCCGTCCGGGGCGGTGAAGACCACCTTGCCGTCCTGGATGGCCGGCGCGGCGATCCGCCATTCGGTATTCATCGTCGGGTTCACGGGCATCCCGTTGATCATCCCGATCCGATTCGGGTTCGGCAGCTGCGGGGCCTTGTCGTCGCGATAGGAGTGCGCCCAGACTAGGCTGTGCGACAGCATGTCCACGCCCAGGATGGCGCCGGCGTTGGTCGGGCAGACCAGGATGCCGTCGGCGTAGGCCAGGTGGGCGGCGTTGATGCGGCGGTTGAAGTCGAGCTGGATCTTGTCCTTGGCGTTGGCCAGGGTCTGGGTCCAGGCGATGGCCGGCGCGGGCGGAATCGCGTCGCCGGGCTGGTCCTTCGGCTCGATGCAGACCAGGCGCAGCTCGGAGTTCTTCTCGTTCAGCAAGTAGAGCTTGCCGCCCAGGGGCAGCGGCGGCCCGAGGAAGAAACTGCCGGCCAGCTCGCTTTCCTTGTCGAAGCGGCCACCCAGTTCCCAGACCAGCTTGCCGGACTCGAGGTTGTAAGCCTTCAAGCTGTTGCGGTTGACCAGGTCGGTCAATGCGCCGAAGTTCGGAGCGCCGCCCCACATGAAGTTCCGCAGGTAAGCGGGGTGCGGCGGAATGGCCAGGTCGTCGATGACGTAGACGCGGGTGGCGTCGGTGCTGAGGCTGCCGACGACCGAGTTCTCGAACAGGATGCCCTGCGGTCCGTTCTGGCGGTAAATGTTGGCCCACTGGTCCAGCTGCGCCTTCTTGTTGGCGTCGCTCAGGACCGTTTGCAGGCCGCCGTCGGTGTACGAATACCAGGCGATCTTGCCTTCCTGCTTCAGGTTCAGGGCATAGACGCCGTCGTAGGTCCGGTAGATGACCTTGTTCGCCGCCGCCACCGGGAAGAAGGCCGGCATGATGGCCTGGCCGCGCTGGTCTTGCAGGAAGCGCAGGGCGTGATTGAGGTTGTCCTCGGTCCAGGTCTTCACATCCGACTTGATCGGCAAGGTCGAAGCGGTCCAGAGGTGGTCGAGGAACGGCGCGCCGCCGTAACCCTGCTCGGTGCGGCTCGGCCCGCCGCGATACACCATCGGCTCGCGGATGTTCTTCGGCTCATCGACGATGGCCTTGTCCAGTTCGGCCCGCAAGGCGCCGACGCTGATGAATTGCTTCGGGGAGATTTCCAAGCCGCCGTCGCGCTCGATCTTCTTGACCAACGTCTTCCAGACCTCGTCGCCGGCTTCCTTGTCGCCGGAGCGATACGCGGACAACGCGATCTTGTAGAGCGTCCAGGGGCTGAGCTTGTCGGTGCCCTGGCGGCGGTAGAGGCGGTCGAAGTACAGGGCGGCGATCAGCGGTTCGTCGCGGTTCAGGCAGTGGGTGCCGAGCAGCATGGTCGCTTCCGCGCCGGCTTCCGTGTGCAGGAAGCGGACGGCGACCTCGGCGAGGATGTCCTTGTCGCCGCCCTGCCGGGCCTGGAGCAGCCGGCCCTTGGCGGCGGGGCCGAACTGCAATTCGTAGAACTGGATGCCGTCGCTGGGCATGGTGCCGAGCAGCCGGTTGGCCTCGGCCTTGATGCTGACCATGCGGACGATGGTCTTGCCGTTGACGACGCGCTTGACCTCCACGAAGCCGTCCTGCGGCATGTCGAGCAGCGACTGCAAGGCGCGCACCGCCTGGCCCCAGTCCTTGTCCTCGATCAGCTCCTGGCTCTTGTTCATCACCTGCTGCGCCTTGCGGTCGGTCGGCAGGGAGATGGCGCTCGTCAGGGTTTCGTTCCCCTCTTCATCGCCTCCCGGCTTGCCGCGCATGATGCGGACTTGCGCCTCGGCCGTCAGCAACGGCCAGGCAGTCAGGCCAGCCAGAAAACCCAAGCCGACGAGGACGGAGCAGATGCGTCTTGTGCTGGACATTGTGGAGGGTTCCTCGTTTCATTCCCCACGGAAGGGGTGGCAGTCTGCGTCGAAGAGCGGAAGGTGACAAGATTGTCGCACAGCAGGACGATTTCAGACAAGCGCAATCTCGTGAACCACTAGACGGGCCGGAAAGCTTCGTGGACGGGTAAACTTCTCGGCCTCCGCTGAATTCCCTTAACTCCAATTTGACGAACCAAACGCTCCAACTTAACCGGCCTGGCAAGCCATCGTTGGCGGGAATTCCCTAAAGCCAAGTGGAGCAATCAATTGTAGCACACTTTCTTTCTTGCCTGTCTAGGGTTTCCAGTTCATTCGGATACAATGGCCGCATGAAGGCTCCAGCTGACCGGAAGCTACCCTTGAGTCGCGGCGAAAGCCGGCCCGTGCGCCGGCGGACGCGGACTTTTCGCCCCAATTACCTGTCCTTCGCCGGGACTTATCGGTGCAACCTGAACTGTCCGCATTGCTGTGTGCCCATTGAGTGGACCGATTATCTCGACATCGGTACAGCGGTGCGCTTTCTGGAGGATGCCCATGCCCAGGGAGTAAGCACCCTGGGGCTTACCGGGGGCGAACCGTTCCTGTATCCGGAGTTTGTGCATACGGTGTGCCGCCGGGCGGCGCAACTCGGCTATCGCTTCGACAAGGTGATGACCAACGGCCTGTGGTTTCGCGACTCGAAGCAGCTGACCGAGGTGCTGGGCAAGCTGGAGCAAACGGGCTTTTCCGGCAAGCTGGGCCTGAGCGTCGATAAGTTTCACGGCCTGGAAATCGAGCCGTTGGCGGAATTCTGCCGGACGGCACGGCAGGTTTTCGGGCGCGACAACATCATCTCGCTGTCCTATGCCAGCCGCACCCCGCACCAGGGGCTGGACGGGGCGCGGCGGCTGGCCCAGGCCCTGGGAGCGGTCATCGATTGGTCCGAGATTTTGGGTAGATATTTGCTGGTGGCGCCGGATTTGACGATGCCCGTGAACTGGAACCACCTGGCCCCGGTCGAGCGCGCTGAAAAACTGGCCGGCGGCTGGGACGGTGCCTGGTTCGAGGAAGACTACTGCGAGGGACCGGGACAGGCGCTGATCGTGAACCCGAAAGGAGAGGTGAAGCCCTGCTGCGGCTTCGCTTCCGACCTGGACCAGCTGACCATCGGCAACATTTACCGGGACAGCGTGCGGCAGGTCATCCGCAACGGCCGCCGGCACCCCTACGTCGGCAAGTTATTCAGCAAAGGGCTGAGTGCGATCCGGGATGAAATCCTGGCCCGCGATCCGGCGGCGCTGCCGGGAAAAACGTCCAATCATTGCTACTTCTGCTGGTACGTGCTGACGCGCGGCCTGGCAAGCGGGGTCAACGGCGGGGGCGGGCAGATCGGGAGCTGGACCGGCGAACGGCCGAACCAAGCCGGGGAACTGATTCAGCTGGGGCTGCGGAAAAAGTGACCGTCGGCGGCCAACCGCAGCCGATAATCGCTGTAGTTCAAACAAGGAGGTCCTCATGCTCGACGATGGCGACGAATACGAAGACATCGATCCCGAAGAAGTCGATATGGTGGTTTCCACGCTGCGGAAACTGCTGCAGGAAGTGAAGAGCGAGAGCATCCAGGAAGTGCTGCAAATCGCCCGGCAGGACATCGCCGCGTTGACGGAGATCGACGACTGCGAAGACGAGGAAGACGAGGAAGCCGCTTGAGGATCACGCTACGAACCGCTAGTTTGAGCGAGTTGGCGAGCCGCTAGCGAGGCGCTAGCGAGCCTCCCGCGTCAGCGGGGGGAGTAAACGACAAGCGGCGAACTCCCCCCGCTGACGCGGGAGGCTCGCTAAGCGCGGGAGGCTCGCCAAGACCAACGGCTCGCTTTGATCTTCGAGGAGACACCCCATGAACAAGCACCTGGCTGCCCTGGCGACATTCGTTTTGCTGGCGGGGCTGGCGAGCCGCGTCGCCGCCGCGCCCTTCGAGGATAAGAACCTGGAAGCGGCCGTGAAAGCGGCCCTGAACGACCCCAAGGCCGACCTGAGCGACAACAGCCTCAAGAACCTCTTCGTGCTGGAGGCGTCCGGCAAGGGCATCAAGGACTTGAAGGGCCTGGAGAAGTGCAAGAACCTGGCGCTGATCCGGCTCACCAAGAATGAGATTGCCGACCTGGCGCCGCTCAAGGAACTGACCAACCTGCAATCGCTGGACCTGGCGCAGAACAAGATCGCCGATGTTGCACCGCTCGCGGGCCTGACCAAGCTGCAATATCTGGAACTGACCGGCAATCAAATCGAGAAGGTCGATGGTCTTGCCGGCCTGAACGCCCTGGCAGCGCTCTACCTCTCGGGCAACAAGATCGCCGACATTGCACCGCTGGGCGGCCTGGCCAAGCTCTCCTCGCTGCACCTGGCGGGCAACGGCCTGAAGGACATCGGCGCGCTGGCCAAGGTCAACCGACTCTCGACTCTGGACCTCAAGGACAACGCCATCGTGGACCTGGCTCCGCTGGGCAAGCAGACCGATTTACGCCTATTGATGCTGGAGCGCAACAAGGTAATGGACCTGAAACCGCTGGTCGAACTGGCCGAGGCCGACAGCAAGGGCGACAAGCGGCTAGCCCCGTACTTGCGGCTCTTCCTGGCGGGCAATCCGCTGTCGGACACGGCCAAGGGAGCGCAGCTGGAAGCGCTGAAGAAGACCGGCGTGCGGATTGAGAACTGACCTGCGGCGTGCTACGCTTGGATAGCAGAGAAGGGCCGGCGCTGCTGGCCCTTTTCCATTTCTGGAGCTAATCCATGTCGCCGCGATTTCGCTTGCGAGACCTATTGATTGGTGCGGGAATAGCGGTGTTTGTCGTTTGGCTGATGTTGTTCGGCATGCGTCGCGCGCGTGAAAACGTCAGTCGGGTGGGATGCGAGAACAACCTGCGGCAATTGGGAACCCTAGCGCAAATGTACTGCAATTCTGTCGGTTTTTACCCGACGGAAGTCAAAAACGAAAAGTTGGGTCCAAGCGGCAGCTTCTTTTACGATGTCGCGACGTTCGCGCCGTACCCCGACCGGGATCCCGCTGCACCGGATCCTCGGCGCGAGTATCTTTGTCCTGCCCGACGCGGCATCGAGAGCAGCCCTCGCACCGATTACGGCTATGGTGCGAACTCTCCGTTCGGCATCTCTGTGCTCGCCGCCCCAACTCCCCTCACTCGCAGCGCCATTGAAAGCGCGGACGGCATGACGTTCACCTTGCTGCTTTCGCACAAGGGAGTCCGCCCGTCTCAATACGACGGCTCCGGGCCGAACGACCTGGCCTGGTACGATAAATCGATCCCTAACAGTCGCGATCCGCTCTCCCTGAACCGCGACTCCGATGATCTGGAAATGTGGAAGCTGCTCGGTTCGCCGCACGGGGACGGGGTGCCGTCGCTGTTCGTCGATGGTCATGTGGAGTTTCTGCCCTATGTCGGCAGCGAGGTACACATCAACAACGTGCCGGTGATGGCCGCCCGCTGGGCCTACAACGACGGCAACCGCTGACATGCGGTGAAGCCGACGCCGCCTGGCTGCTGGCGACCTGTGCCCACGCCACGGTACGGAACGGCAAACAGGCGGTTGCACTTGCCCTCGAGGCCGTCGGCAAGAACGCCAGCCCGCCGCCGGGGACCGCCGAAGTCCTGGCCGCCGCCTA
>JAGVLI010000291.1 GCA_020054355.1 Planctomycetales bacterium
CCAGAGCGTGACGGGGTAACAGGTGCGAAACCGGCAAGGCAGGCCCATCACCGGCCGCGTGTGCAGCCGGCTGCCCTTGGGGATGAGAAAGCCGTCCGGCAACGGCGACCGGCCCGCATCGACGTCGAACTGGATGATGGCGCGCGACGGGATCGGCGCCAGGTAGTGCGGGTAGAGGATGCCGAGCAAGGCGTCGGTCAGTTCGGGAAACTCGTCGTCGAGCTTGCAATGGATGCGGGCCGACAGCAGGGCGAACGACTCGATCAGCCGTTCGATGTGCGGATCGCCGCTGCGGCCCGGCTCGAGCATCAGCCGGCCGGCCGCCGCCGGGTACATCTGGCCGAACTCCTGGGCCAGCTGGCGGATGAAGATCAGCTCGCGCTCATAGTACGGATACAGCGCTTCACTCATACATCCGTCCGCTTGATCGACGTTTGCCCGGTCATCAGTTCGACGACGGTCTGAAAACCGACTTCCGGCGACGGGTCCATGTCGAGGCGGGCATGAATCTCGAAGCGTACCAGCCGATCCGCGCGCTGCGCCGATTCGATCAGGTTGGCGCGCACGTCCTTGAGCCGGGGTTCGTACATGGCCACCATTTTTTCGATGATCCGGCCGATACTGGCGCGCTCACCCGGCGTCGCCGCGTTAATGGCGGTCATGTCGGGCAGCCCGTAGGCGACGATCGAGGTGAGCACTTCCTCATAGATGGCCGGAATGCCCACGCTGGTCTGTCGGGTGTTCAGCAGGTCCTCGAGGTCGCGGCGCACCGCTTCAATGACCTGTTGCAGGCTGTAGCCCTGGTCCGCCGCCGTGCCGCCGGAATCCGGGTCGGTCAGCCGATCGAGCATGGACGGCAGCAACCGCTGCCCGGAGTATGCGCGCGACATCGGTGGTTTCCAAAGGTCGAGGCCATGCACAGCGTGTCATCATCGAGACAAAGCTGAATCGCCCACATCCGCTCACGGCGTTTTCTTCTTCAGGCGAGTGGCAAGAACCTCCTGGATTTCCTTCTGCCCCTTGCGGACCCCTTCCTTGGTCTTCTCGGTAACGTCGAGCTTCAGGGCCTGATCCGCCAGCTTGGCGAGCGTGTGCAAGACCTCGGTGGAAGCGTTCTTGAGTTTAGAGGGGGGCGGAAATTGCGTCGTGTCAGCGCCGAACCATTCGTCCGCCCGGTACTCGAAGATGGTCGCTACGATGAGGTCGAGCAACTCTTTGTCCTTCAGACCGGCAGCGAGCAGGCGCCCGGACATAGCGACCATGTTTGGCTCGTAACGATCATGAACAAGATGATATAGGACCAAATCTTGACGACGCCCTAACGAATGCTCGCTGGACCGCAGCACCTTTTCCATCGCTTTGCAGGCTTCTTCGGAACGAATGGCGGTCAGGGCGAAGAAAACCGAATGGACGGACGAGTAGGGATTGTTCGTCTGTGCCAGCAAATATTCGACCAGTTTGCCGGACGCCTTCTCGACGTACGCGCTGGAACGGATCAGGCCATCGACCCGTTCCGGACGTTTGGAGAAGGTCGGATCGGCAGCCAGTTTGAGAATGGCTTCTTCCCCTCGCGGGGTAGGCAGCTTGGCCAGACATTCCAGGAGGGAGCGGATGCGGAGCTTGGACGAGGCGAATTTGTAATCCTCCTCGGAATCCAGACGGCCCAGAAAGTCAGGGTCGGCCAGCTGCAGAAGCAGCTGATCGATCGCCTTGGGGTCTTGTCCACGAATAAGCGCGCGGGCGGTGGTTGCCAGTTCTTCCTTATCCTTGGAACGCTTGAGGACCGCAAGGGCCTTGGCACTGTCGATGAGTTTATCCGCTTGCGCTGCGAGGCCGGTCGGGAGGCCTATGAGGCACAAGCAAAGGGCTAAACCGGAACGCAGGAATCGGTACATGAGCATATCTCCAGACCTGCTTGCCGGACCTTTCAAGGAGGCGGCAGCACCGGGCTTGTCAACACTCCGATTAACTGAATGAGGTCGAAGTCATCTCCTGCCGCATTGCCTTCGGACATCAGGTTGAAAATTCTGGGCATCGGCAGCAGATCGCTTCCGAAGCGCGTGTTTCGGTGCCGCAGGCAGAGCACATGTCCGAATTCGTGAGCAATGGTAATCCCGCAATCCGCTCTCGCGGGGTTGCCCGAGTCGTTACTCACGACAAAACCCAAGTGTCGCGGGCGTCGGGGTGAGGCTCTCCTGGGAACATCCGCATAACGTGTTCGCGCGCCATGTCTCCTGCGACAATGCGATAAGTCAATCGCACTCCGGGAACAATGAGCTTCTGCTTGTCCGCCGTGATAATTTCGACCCGGGCGGGGTTGTCGGGATGGCTGATGGTCCTTCCCGCAGGCCGAGGGCCACCGATCCTGCCTGGAGCGATGTCTTTGACGTAACAAATCTGCAGCACATTTGGCCGCTCATTCAGCCGGATGGTCCGCTTTCCCGTGTTCGGGCCAATGTCTGTCGTCAAGGCGGCGTCTTTGACCTTCACCTCAAAGAAACCTGCCTTCACGAGCTTCGTTTCAACGTCTTTCTGTTCGGTAATTTTGGTGTTAGAGTCCGGTACGAGCCGAATCCCCAGTTGGCGTAAGTAGACGTTGGCAGCGCGAATGTGCTCTTCCGCTTGCGCGGGGTTGGTATCCGTTCCTCCGGTAGGCCCTTGCACGAGTTGAACGCGAAAGGGGACTGTCCGTTGTCTGAGAACGAAGGCTTCATAAGTTTCGGTACAGTCCTTGTCATCCATGAGGGCGGCTTCGATCCGAATCCGGCCCTCCTTGATGCCGTAGACACGAACGCTCCGACCTGCCGTGATGGTGGTTTTTCCAATGTCGGGTGGCATCCCCGCGCGCGGCACGAGAAACGCCGCCTTGCCGCCGCTGGGATCGTCCTTGCCCGTAACCTTATCCACGCTCTTGATGGTCGACGTTACTTTGTTATTCAGTCCGGTTTTCGGCCGGGTGAATTCGATAATGGCGGCATTTTCCTCCGTCAAGGCCAGGTCTTCGTCCTGCTGGGCCTTGCTCGGCTTTTCATGCAGGATGACGATGCCAGCCGGATTCGTGACCGTGTTGATCTTGCTCTTCGGCGTAATGTCAAAACCAGCGGTCACCGGGTCAATTTGGACGACCTGGCCTCCACCGTCGAAGGCGAAGAGCGTGCAGCCGTCGATGTCCGTTGCCCCGGTGAATACGATGTTGCTGTACTTAATGCGGATGTGGTAGACCTTGCCCGCCTCCCAAAGAGCGCCTTTGCCGTCGGAGCCATTGAGAACGTGGAAGGAGATTCGGTCGACGTTCTTGGCTTGCTGATTCTTGGGAATGTCGTCCTTGGTGACATCCGGCAGATGCTGTGGCTTTTCAAAGCGCGGGAGTATCACCTTCCCGTTGACCGCAACTTCACAGCCGTCGTCGGAGAAGATCGCCAACGTGACGTTTTTTTTTCCCGGATTGGGCCTGCCGGGAATGAAGCATCCCTGGAAGATTTTCGACTCGACGCGAGAACTCTTGTACATCGGCTCGTTTCCCGGTTCCGCCTGGCGTCGAGCGCTCGCGATGATGTCCTCCAACGAATCCTTGAGCGGAGGACTGTCGATTATCGCCGCGAGAGGAAGGACTTCGACTGTGTCCGGCTTCGGCGGTTGCGGCCAGAGTAGCGCCGGCCCGAGCAGTGCAAGCATCACCGCTGTGAACATCGACCGATAGTGGCATAGTGGCGAGCTGCTCATCGATAAATCCAGACTCATGTTCGGGGTGGAGCGTTCCCTGCCGGTCCGGTTTCGGATCAGTTCTTCAGTTTTTTCCGGATGATCCCGATCAGATAGTCCCTGGCCCCGCTCAGGCTGCCCTTTGGATCGATCATATCGGCCAGCTCCAACGCTTCGTCGTACTGCCCCTGTTTTTGCAGTTCATCCGCCAGGCGGACCAGCGCCGCATCGTAAGTGTTGGGTGTCGAGGCGACATCCAGGTAGAGCCGATATGCGGCCAGCAATTTCTTGCCATCGCCTACTTTCCGGTAGACGGATGCGGCTCCTTGCGCCACGGTGGTCTGGCTGGGAGAATCTTGTTGATGCGGGCTGGCCACTCGCAGGTAAGGGAGGGTGAAACCCTCGCATATTCGGGGAGCCAGCCACTTGTCTTGCAGATCGTCAATGGCGTAGTAACTGGTGTCGAGGGCGATTGTCAGCCCGCTCACCCGCTCCAGGGCAACCTTGCTCTGCAACATCTTTTGGGCGAGGGCCAGCTGGCCGTGGATGACTTGGTAGTGGAGCTTCGGGTTCTTGGTTTTCAAGGCTTCCCGCCACTGCCGGGCGCAAGAAGTTGGCGCGGTCTCCACTGGCAGCTGGAGCTTGGGCGCTGGCCCTGCTTTTTGCTCCAGATAGCCGAAAACGCTCTCGCGAACTTCGGCTGGGGTTAAGTCGCAGGGTACGGCTCCCCGGCAGACAAGCCCCGAAAAGACTAAGGTTGCCGTCAGTGATACCATGTACTGCTTCATTTCGGCCTCGCTTCCAGCGGACTGCCGATTACTGGCCCGACCATAGTTTATCAAAAATTCCGTTCCTCGAAACGGAACGTGTCCGGTTCGGGCAGCGTGACAGCAAGCTGTCAGCAGGTTACGGCTCGATCTTCAGTTCCCGCCATTCCAGCAAGCTGACGTCCGCGTCCCCGGCCAGGAACAGGCGCAGCCCGGCACCCAGCACCGGCCCGCTCTCCGCGTTCTTCCAGTCGGTCTGCCGGCCGAGCTTCACGGCGTCGTCGGGATGCTCGTGCGAGTTGGGATAGAGCGCCGGCAGAAAGACCTCGCCCGCCGAGGCCGGCGTCTCCAGCCGAGCCGGCACCCAGAGCAGGTCGCGCGGAAAGCGCGGCGGCTTCATGCCGATGAACTCGACCTGTTCCAACGGCACCCAGAAGTAACTGCCGTGGGCCATCACCTCCAGGACCGTGCAGAACAGATCGTCGCCATCGCGCAGCTGGTCGAAAGGCTTGCCGTTGAGTTGGCCGTGCAGGACGGGAGCGGCGGCGTTCGCCTGCTCCAGCAGCTTGACCGCTTCCGGAAGTTGCTGTTGGCGCAGATGGTTGACGGCCGCCAGGCGCAGGTTGACGTGTTCGGGTGGGTCGAGAAGGAACTGCGGCTTCAGCCCGTCGGCGAACAGCCGGCGGCGCTGCTCCTCGGCGTCGAGCAGTTTGCGGTAGCTTTGCGCGGCGGTTTCCAGCTCCAGCTGGTCGAATTTCAGAACGTCGAGTTGCTTGCGAGCGCGGTCGAGATTGCCGGCGAAGGCCAGCAACTCGAACAGGAACAGCCGTTTGTTCTGGTCCGCGGGGTGGCTTTTGACTTCCTGGGTCTGGGCCGCGACGGCGTCCTGCAGCTGGCCTGCCTTGAAGAGTTCGCCGGCGTTCATGAGGGTCGCTCCTGGAAGGAAAGGAGAGCCGCGACACGGCGCCGTGCGTCACTGGCAGCGTTCTTTTTTCTGAAAGTCCCAACCCACGGGGGACATGGCGGTGCCGGCGGTGCCGTCCGGCAGCTGCGGCGTGTAGGTCATCGTGCATTTCGTGAAGACGAATTCGATCCGCTCGTCGGGCGTGCTGCCCTCGTCCGTCACCGACATCTCGTAGTTGACCACCCAGACGTTCTCGAAGGTCAGCTGGTAGGTCACCAGTTGCGCCGGGCCGGGAATGTCGATGCGGCAATAGATCGTGGCGCTCTGGAAAGCGGCCGGCGCGGCGCCCAGGTTCTTGGCGTACGATTGCAGCAGGTCCGGGGACGAGTAGTCGAAATCCTTGGTGATCCGGAACGAGAAAGTGTCGTGCTCGGAATCGTCCAGCGTATAGGTGGTCTCGACGCTTTGGTCGAGATTGCCGGGCGGCTTGCGTTTGTCCTTGCCGTGCTCCACCATCTGCTTCATGGCGCCCTTGAACTTCTGCGTTACCTTGAAGCTGGTCTTTTTCTTGCCCTCGTCATCGGACAGGGAAATGGCCGGCCCGCCGAACGAGAACGACAGGATTTCAATCTTGTCGTGAAATTGCTTGTCGTTGGACCCGCCCTGGATGGACTGGCCGCTCGCGTCCTTGATGTCCAGAAACAGGATCTTGGCCATGGCGGGCTCGCCTCCTCGTCAGACCGCGGGCGCCGCGGCCGGCTTCAGCCGTCGAACTGGTCGTTGCCGTCGCGCAGGTTCCACCCCTTGATGTTGGCCGAGCTTTTCAGAGCGCCCGCGTAGCTTTGCTCCTTGTAGGTGACCTGGTAGTTCTCGAAGTAAAAATCCACCGACTCGGTGGGCACGCTGGATTCGTTGCCGCTGACTTCCACCGTGTACTTGTAGACGTAGGGCTTGGTGAACTGGATCATCAGGAAACTCGCCTGCACCGGCGTGACCGTGCCGCCCTTGGCGAGCACCGCCTCCCAGGCGCCCGCCTTGCGGAAATAAAACACGGCCTTCTTGAACGCAACCTTTTCCTTCTTGGTCGCGGTCTGGCAGTAATTGAGGAACAACTCGCCGGAAGAAGTGTCCACATCCTTCTTGATCGAGAAGGAAAACGAATCGCCGGAGGTCTGGGGTTCGTCGTCCAGCTCGGCGACCTCGTCGTCCCAAAGATTGCCGACGCGCGACATGCCCGTCGCCTGGAACACCCGCTGGAATTGCAGTTCCTGGTCCTGCAAGTCCGCAGTCAAGGACTTGAGCGCTTCCATCGAAAACTCTTCGAGCTCGATCAGGCCCTTGCAGACCTTGTCGCGGGATTCGCCCTGGACGTTGCTGCCGTCGGATTTCATCAGTTTGAGAAATACGTCAATCGCCATGGAAAACGCTGTCCTCCGAGGCGGCCCGAAAACGGCAAAGAGGCTTCGCGCTCCCGGCGCGGCCACTCGCGGAGCGCGAAGCCCGATTTCGGCAAGCAAACCGCAGCGCCGCGCCTACGACTGCGCGGGCTTCGCCACGGTCCAGGTGGGGATGGTGGCGTTGAAGCCGGTCGCGTTGTTCTGGGCGCTCCAGGTCGTGGAGTAAGGCGGCGAGGCCAGCGAGCCGTTGGACATCTGCCGTTGGTAGGTCAAGCTCATTTCGCCGTACATGAAGACGACGGACTCGGTCGGCACGTCGTCGCCGGAGCTGCCGCTCCAGTCGATGCTCTTGACCATGAGGACGTTGAAGTCGAAGGTTAGGTATACGGCGCCTGCGGCGCCCGCCGCGGCGCCGGACTTCCGGATGCTGATGCGGGCCGTGTAGTGCGAGCCTTGGCAGAGGTTGGTGAACAGGCTGGTGGACGCCGTGTCGGTCAGCTTCTTGATCGAGAATTCCTTGAAGGTCGCCTTGCCGGCGCCGGCGCCGCCGGTGGCCGAGCTGATGCTGACGCTGTTTTCCGCGCCGAAGCTGAACTCGCTCAGTTCGATCGAGCCGCCGAAGGAGTTGTCGATCGATTCGCCGGTGACGGCGGTGCCGTTGTAATAGAGCTGCAAGAATGCATCGAAAGCCATGACCCGTATCCCTCCAGAAAAGTAGATGGTGGTCGAAAACTAGGAGCAGCGAAGCATGTCGCGACACGCTCCGCTGCCTCAACCGTAATACGCTCGCCTTGCTGCAATGGTTTGCCCGAACCGCCAACGAGGCTCCGAATTCCTGGCGAAAGTTCGGGCTTGCCGCCGCATGCCATGATTACTTCTTGGGCACTTCCGCCACCAAGCGCATGGAGGCGCTCAGGGCTTCCAGCTGGAAGTGGGGCCGTAAGTAGGCGATGGCTTCGTAGTAGCCCGGCTTGCCCGCCACTTCCTGCACCGTCACCTTGGCTTCCGCCAGCGGCCGTCGGGCCTTCACGTCGTCGGAGGTGCCCGTCGGGTTGACGCAGTAGTTGGCGATCCAGGCATTCAGCCACTCGCCGCACTTCTGCTTTTCCATGAACGAGCCGATCTTGTCGCGGGCCATCACCTTGAGATAGTGCGCGAACCGCGAGGTGCAGAGCAACAAGTTGAACTTGGCCGACAGCTCGGCGTTGGCGTTGGCGGCCGGATCGAAGTAGGTTTTGGGCTTCTGACACGACTGCGCGCCCATGAACACCGCGAAATCCCGGTCCTTGGCGTGCAACAAGGGCAGCATGCCCAGGTTGGACAACTCGAACTCGCGGCGGTCGGAAATGGCGATCTCGGTCGGGCACTTCATGGCCACGTCGCCGTCGTCGGTCGGGAACGTATGCACCGGCAAGCCTTCGACCTTGCCGCCGCCCTCGACGCCCCGGCTGCGGATCATCCAGCCGTACTTGGAATAAGCGTCGGTGATCCGGGCGGCATACGCCCAGGCCGCGTTCATCCACAGGTACTTGTCGTGCTTCTTGCCGTCCACGAATTCGTCGAAATTGAAGGCGTCCACCTTCTTGAAGTCGGGTCCGTAGGGCAGCCGGCCGAGCACGCGCGGCAGCGTCAGCGCCACGTAGCGCGAATCCTCGGATTCGCGGAACGACTTCCAGGCCGCGTAGTCGGGCGTCTCGAAGATCTTCGTCAGGTCGCGCGGGTTGGCCAGCTCGGTATAGCTCTCCATGTTGAAGAGCTTGGGGCTGGCGGCCGACACGAACGGCGCGTGCGCCGCGGCGGCGACGTTCGAGATCATCTTGAGCAGGCTGATGTCCTCGGCGCTGCGGGAGAACTCGTAGTCGCCCACCATCATGCCATAGGGGCTGCCGCCCAGCTGGCCGTACTCTTCCTCGTAGATCTTCTTGAAGAGCGCGCTCTGGTCGAATTCGGACGCCTTTTCCAGGTCCTTGAAGAGGTCGCGCTTGCTGACGTTGAGCACGCGGATCTTCAGGTACTCGCCGGTTTCGGTTTGCTGCACCAGGTAGAACAGCCCGCGCCAGGTGCCTTCCAGCCGCTGGAAATCCGGGTGGTGGATGACTTCGTTGAGCTGGCTGGTCAGCTTCTTGTCGAGTTCGCCGATCCAGTACTTGATGTTCGTCTCCACGTCGTTGGAGACCACCTGGCCCGGCTTGACCGCGCTGTCCAGGAACTGCTTGAAGTAGTCCTTGGCGCGCTCGGCC
>JAGVLI010001022.1 GCA_020054355.1 Planctomycetales bacterium
CGGACCAAGGACTCGAAGCCGGAGAGGGAGCCGCGTTCGCGGATCAGGCGGATGAACTCGGCGCGCCGGCCTGGTTCGGCGTAGAAGTGGTCTTCCGGCGTGGCGAACGCGGCCAGCAGTTCCTGGGGCGAGGCAAAGCCCCACATGGCGGCCAGCATGGGATTGGCGGTCAGAAATCGGCCGTCCAGCGTGGTCTGATAGATGCCTTCCACGGCATTCTCGAAGATGCCGCGATATTTCGCCTCGGCCTGGCGCAGGGCTTCCTCGTTGCGCTTGCGCTCGGTGACGTCGCGCGCGAAGCCGACGATGCCGATGATCTGTCCCTCCGGATCGCGGAAGGGCAACGTGGTGGTGACGGCCCAGGTGACCGCGCCGTCCGCCCAGAATACCTGGCCTTCCACGGCCAGGAGCGGCTGGCCGGTCTCCATGACCCGACGTTCGTCCGCCTGGGTCTGGCGGGCGAACTCGGGCGTATAAAACTCGGCGTCGGTCTTGCCGGCGATCTGGGAAGGATCGCTCAGGCCGAAGCGCCGGGCCAGGGTGGGATTGATCCAGAGGAAACGGCCCTGCGCGTCCTTGAAATAGACGCGGTCGGGCGCGTTATCCATCAGGGTGTTCCAGAGGTGCTGTTCGCGCAGGAGGGTTTCGGTCAGCCGGCGTTGCTCGGCGTGCAGTTCGGCCAGGCGGCGGCGCTCGACGAGCAGCCAACCGGCCAGCAGCACCAGCAAGGGCAACGAGACGATGAAGGCCTGCAAGGACACCCGATCGCCGGCGGGCAAATGGATGGCCAGCCAGAACGCCTCGGTGACGGCGAGCAGGACCAGCACGGCCAACAGCAGCGGAAAGGCGAAGCGCGGCAGGTTCACTTCTTCACCTCCGGCCGGCCAAGGGCGGGACCGCGGAGCGTCGCCAAGGTCTCGCTCCGACGGCGTCGGCTGGCAGCATCGACTCACGCCTGGGAGAGGTGAACGTCGGTTGCCTCCACTTTACCGCTTGACGGAGGGTTGTCAAAAGGCGTTTTCTAGACGAAGACAAGTTGCAGCCGTTCCCAGGGTGGTAGTCCGTCTATCGCCGCACGGTGCGTTGCAGGGTGGGCGAGGCTCCGGCCGAGCCGTTGCTCTGTCATTGCTCGATTGTCGAGCAATCGTTTGGGAAAGCCAGGCAAGGCCGAGGTCGGAGATGGCGCAATCGCTTGCCAATTCTGGATTTTCCGCGTCTTGAAACGTGAATTGACTCGAAAACCGCGCGGACAGTAAGATTGCCGCCGCGTGGTACAAGTGTCCTGAACGGGGGATTGGGCGATTCTTGACCGCAACCAGCCGATCCGCTGCCCATCGCATCGCGTTGCACCTCGGTTCGATCGGTCCCGCAGTGCTCAGGCATGGACGTCTGAGGCCCGCTAGTGCATAGTACGCGACCCTGGCTCGTGGGTCACGATTCCAATCGTGACAGCTGTGAGACTGTCACGATTGGAATCGTGACCCACGAGCCAGAGGTTCCCCGAAGATGCACTAGCTCCCGTCGGTTGACCTGCCCGTCACCTTTGATTGGCCCGACGCCGGATCACCCAGGCGCGCAAGCCGCAACTTGCGGCCTGGATGGCTCACCAGGGAGGGTGCCATGACCCAGCAATCCATCACCGTCGCCCGTTCCGCGCGCTGGCAGGCGTGCCTGGCTTATGCCGGCCCGCTGCTGTGCCTGCTCTGGGCCTACTGGACGACGCTGACCGAGCTGTCCCAGCGCTGGTCCTACGACGCTTCCTATTCGCACGGCTGGCTGGTGCCGGTCTTTGCCGTGGTCTTGCTCTGGCTGCGGCGCGACCTGCTGCCGGCCAACCTGGTGCAACCGAGCTGGCTGTTCGGCGGCCTGCTGCTGGCGCTCGGCGTCGGCTGGCGGCTGGTCGGCGCTTACTTTCACTACGTCTGGTTCGATCCGATCTCGCTGCTGCCCTGCCTCGCGGGCATCGTCTTGCTCGTCGGCGGCCGGCCGGCGCTGCGCTGGGCGTGGCCAGCGGTGCTCTTCCTGGGCTTCATGATCCCGCTGCCCTATCGCTACGCCGGCATGCTGGCGGAGCCGTTGCAACGTTTCGCCACCGTGGTCAGCACGTTCCTGCTGCAAGCCCTGGGTCTGCCCGCCCTGGCCGAGGGCAATGTGATCCTGCTCAGCGAAGTCGAGATGGGCATCGTCGAGGCGTGCAGCGGACTGCGGATGCTCGTGGTCTTCTTCGCGCTGTCAACCGCCTTCGCCCTCATCGTCCGCCGGCCCATCTGGGAAAAGCTGCTGATCGTGGCCAGCGCCATGCCCATCGCCCTGGCCGCGAACGTGCTGCGCATCACCGCGACGGGCGTGCTGCACGAAACGGTTTCCAGCGAGCTGGCCAATGCCGTCTTTCACGATTTCGCCGGCTGGCTGATGATGCCGATCGGCCTGGGCATGCTGGGGGCCGAGCTGAAAGTCCTGCAAATGCTCCTGCTGCCACCCCAGGACGCGCCGGCGCTGGTCCCCGTGCC
>JAGVLI010000592.1 GCA_020054355.1 Planctomycetales bacterium
CTCGGTGTCCGGATTTCCGCGACCAACTCGGTGTCCGGATTTCCACGACAAACTCGGTGTCCGGTGACAAGCCGAGCGGCACCGGGACTTTGCAAAAACATACTACGGCCGATGGCACAGGTCCGGCTCGACTCGCCGGACCTACCGCAAACCTACCTGCCTCCTGCCACCCCCACCGTCCCGCAAGGGACACCCCGACAAGGGAGCCTCGCCATGTTGACCATCCTCGGCGGACGCGCGAAAACCGGCCAGTTCTGCGACGGCCTGTCGCGGCGCGACTTTCTCCGTATCGGCAGCCTGGGCCTGGGCGGCCTGAGTTTGCCAAGCCTGCTGCACGCGGAGGCCCAGGCGGGCAAATCGCCTTCGCACAAGGCCGTCATCATGATCTTCCTGACTGGCGGGCCGCCGCACCAGGACATGTACGACCTGAAGACGGAAGCCCCCGACGAGATTCGCGGCCCGTTCAAGCCGATTGCCACCCAGGTGCCCGGCATCCAGATTTGCGAGCATCTGCCGGAAATCGCCGCGCGCATGGACAAGTTCGTCGCTGTCCGCTCGATCGTGGGCAGCGAGGGCGGGCATTCGCAGTTTCAATGCACGACCGGCTGGAAGCCCACGCCGCAGCCGCCGGGTGGCTGGCCGTCGTTCGGCTCGGCCGTGGCCAAGCTTCAAGGCCCAGTCAATCAGTCCATTCCGCCGTATACGAGCCTGTGGTACAAGTGGAATGAGCCGAATCCGGGCGCGGGTTTCCTCGGCGCCGGCCACGCCCCCTTCGAGCCGAAGGGCGAGGACCGCAAGAACATGGTCCTCAACGGCATCACCCTCGACCGCCTGGAAGACCGCCGGGCGCTGCTGGGCAGCTTCGATCGCTTGAAAGCGGAACTGGGCGACAGCGGGGTGGCGGCGGGCATCGACAGCTTCCGCGAACAGGCCTTTGGCATCTTGACCACGTCGAAGCTGGCGGACGCCCTGGACCTGTCGAAGGAGAACCCGAAGACGCTGCAGCGCTACGGCCGAGGCGACGATACCAAGCGCCTGCCGAGCGTACCGCAGAACTTCCTGGCGGCGCGGCGATTGGTGGAGGCTGGTGCTCGTGTGGTCACGCTCAATCACGACGTTTGGGACTGGCACGACGAGAACTTCAAGAACGCCAAGGCCAAGTTTCCGGTCTTCGAGAAGGCGCTGACCGCGCTCGTGGACGATCTGGCCGAGCGCGGCATGTTGGACGACGTGACCGTGCTGGCCTGGGGCGAATTCGGCCGTACGCCCAAGATCAACAACAAGGCGGGCCGCGACCACTGGCCGCGCGTTTCTTGCGCCCTCATGGCGGGCGGCGGCATGAAGACCGGCCAGGTGATCGGCACAACCGACCGGCTCGGCGGCGAGGCCAAGGACCGCCCGGTCCACTTCCAGGAAGTGATGGCGACTCTGCATCACAACCTGGGCATCAATGTGAACCTGGCCACTGTGAACGATCTGGCGGGGCGGCCGCAATACATGGTCGAATCGGGCGTGCAGCCGCTGAAGGAAGTGATTTGATGGCAGCCAACGGTTCGCGACGCTTCGTAGAAGCGTTGTACCCCGTTTGACTCTCCACCGGAGTATCCGAATCATGTTGCGACCGATCGTGGACCTCGGCATCAGCGCGGATGGGCATGTCAGCCGGCGCGGCTTCTTGCAATCTCTCACCGCCGGAGCCGCCGGTCTGTCAGCGCTCGGCTGGCGCGACCTGCTTTCCGCCCGCGCCGGCGAGCTGCGCAAGCAGGGCAAGTCCATGATCTTGCTCTGGATGGACGGCGGGCCTAGCCAGTTCGAGTCGTTCAATCCGAAGCCCGGCTCGCCGAACCAGGGACCGGCCAAGGTCATCGATACCAAGCTGCCCGGCGTGCAGTTCGCCGAATACTGGCCGGAAACCGCGAAGGTCATGGACAAGATCGCCCTGATCCGTTCCATGAAGACCCGCGAAGCCGAGCACGATCGCGCCATCGCGCTGGTCCGCACCGGCTACGCGCCGATCCCCGCCATTCGCTATCCGACGTTTGGTTCCCTGGTCGCCATGAAGCGGCACGATCTGAGCTTCGATCTGCCGCCTTTCGTCCGGATCGGCAAGCCGCGCATCGCCACCCGCGACGTGGATGCGGGCGTGCTGGGCGTCAAGCACGCCGCTTTCAAGATCGACGAACCCGGGAAGCTGCCGCCGGACGTGCTGTCCACGGTCACGCCGGAAGTGCTTCGCCGCCGGCTGGCCCTGTCCGGCAAGTTCGACGCCGAGTTCGCCAACAACGGCGGACAGAGTTCCGTCCGCGACAAGAAAGACGTCTACGACGCGGCGGCCCGCTTCGTCCTCAGCCCGCGCATCGGCACCTTCGACCTGTCGAAAGAGAACGACAAGCTGCGCGACGCCTACGGCCGTTCGACGTTCGGCCAGGGCTGCCTGCTGGCGCGCCGGCTGGTGGAGCAAGGCGTCAGCTTCGTCGAGGTCATCAGCACCGGCAGTCGCAACGATCAGGGCTGGGATACGCACAAGGACGGCTTCAAGGACCAGCCGCCGCTCTGCCACGAGACCGATCCCGCCTACGCCACGCTGCTTCGCGACCTGGACGAACGCGGCATGCTCGACAACACGCTGGTCGTCTGGATGGGCGAATTCGGCCGGACGCCGAAGTTCAAGACCGACGGCGGCCGCGACCATTGGGCCAACGGCTGGCAAGTGGCGCTGTCCGGCGGCGGGGTCAAGATGGGGCAGGCGATCGGCGCCACCGACAAGGACGGCGTCGAAGTGAAGGATCGGCCCATCGGCGTGGCCGACCTCTACGTCAGCTTCTGCAAGGTGCTGGGCATCAATCCGGAAGAGGAATACAAGACGGCGGACGAACGGCCGATCATGATCGTCGAGGACGGCACGCTCATCAAGGAGTTGTTTGCTTGATTTTCGCCGGCCTCGCGGCGGACATGGCCCACGAGTTACGGCTCGTGGGCTTTTGGCGTTCCTGTCTGGACCATCCGCATCGCGATCGACGAGCAGGCTCCGGACGGATCGGCTCGCTCGGCATTCTCGGACCACGGACAAAACTTGCACTTGGCGCGACGGAGCGCCGCGGCGGATGGGAGTTGACGAACGCGGACGCGCCTGGCCATGATAAAACAGCACCAGTCAGGCGCTCGGCCGGCTGGGATTACCTGACCCAAGGGAGGCAGCCATGCGAACCCCGTCGGCCATCTTTTCAGCCGCGCTGCTGTTGGCCGTGCTGACCATCGGCGCATCCGCCCAGCAGCGCCGGGAAGGCGCCCTCAAGGTGGGCGATGCCGCGACGGATTTCACCGTCAAGGACATGGAAGGCAAGAAGTCCGTCAAGCTCTCGGACCTGAAAGGCAAACCGGTCGTGCTGATCTTCGGGAGCTGTACCTGACCGCCCTTCGTCGCGTCGGTCGGCGCCATCGAGAAGCTGTACGCATCGTACAAGGACAAGGCCCACATCTACGTCGTCTATATCCGCGAAGCCCATCCCACCGACGGCAAGGCCGTGCCGAACAACAAATTCAAGATCGCCGATCCCAAGAGCCTGGAAGAGCGGCAGAAGGTCGCCAAGGAGATGGCCGCGCAGCTCAAGCTCTCCATGCCGGTGCTGGTGGACACCATCGACGACCAGGTGGACAAGGTCTATGCCGGCTGGCCCGACCGCCTCTACATCATCGATGCCGCGGGCAAGATCGCGCACAAGGGGGCGCCGGGGCCTGGCGGCTTCGGTCCAGCCGTGAAGGCAGCCCCGGAGGTGCTCGACAAGCTGCTGAGCGGCGGCAAATAGCCTGCTGCAACTTGGGGCGAAAGACCAGACGCGCGCTTCGTCAGCGCGGCGGTTCACACCGCTTCCGGAGCGGGCGGCTCGGCGGGCGCGGGCGGAGTCTGGGATCGGTCGAACCAGCGTTCCCACGGCACCAGCGGCAAATACAGGCAGATCATGTAGAAGCCGAAGGGGCCGACGCGCAGCGTCAGGCCGATGCCGAGATGGAAGAGGACGCCGATCCAGAGCGTGGCGAGCCGGGTCCGCGGCCAGAGCACCAGGACCGGAAAACCGATTTCCCAGATCAGCGTGAACCAGGTGATCGAGCGGAGGAGCCAGTACGGCAGCGGCAGGCTGGCATAGGCCAGGTGCGTCCAGTCGAGGGCGGCCAGGACGTGATAGAGCGTTTTGCCTTCCACCCATTCGCCCATTGCCAGCTTGGTGATGCCGCTCAGGAAGTAGATGCTCATCATGTGCAGGAAGAGCAACCGGGCGGGCCAGGGCCAGACATAAACGGGGCCAGCCGGTTTGGCCGCCCACGGCCGCACGGCCCAAACGGCGGCACAGGGGCTGAGCATCAGGTAAAAAAGCAGGATGTTGCGGACGTAGTCGCCGGAATTGAGGATCCAGAAGTTCGGATTGACGAGGCCGGCGCCGATGAGCAGCGCTACGGCGGCGCTCAGGCGCGCGCATACGCCGAGCAGCAACAAGACCGCCGTCAGCGCCCACAGCAGGAAGATGCCTTGCCAGGCCGCCGGGGATGCCAGGTTCGCCAGCGGCGACCAGGGCCAGATCGGGTAAGGGTCCGCCGTGCCGAAAACCTCGGGAGCGCCCAGGCTGTCCTGGCCATACAGCATCGACACATAGGGCAGCCAGGTGATGAGGATGTCGAGCAGCAGCACCGTTGCGGTGCCGATCCGCAGCGCGGCCAGCCGTTCGGCGCGGATCGGCTCGGTCCACCAGGGAAAACGGTGCAGCGGCCAGGGCAACCGCGGCTCCAGGCCGGCAAC
>JAGVLI010000432.1 GCA_020054355.1 Planctomycetales bacterium
CCCAGGCTCGGCAGGCCGCCGAGGCCAAGATTCGCGAACTGGAAGAGCTGCTGCGGCAGTCGCGCAACGGCGAGGCGGAGTGACCGGGTGTCGAACGCCGGATGATTTGCGCCTGGCTTCCCAGCCCCAGCGAATAGAATTGCCGCTGTTCCAACTTCCGGAAGGGTCAACAAGTCATGTCGCCCGTTCTCATTCTGTTTCTGACTCTCAACGCGGACCCATTCACGGCGCAGCAACCCGCGCCGCCTGGTCCGAATGCAGAGGCAGTACAAGTGCCGCCAAACTCGCCCCGGCACGACCCGGCGGGAGACGCTACCAGCGACCTAGCACTTCCTCGAACCCTGGCTGCTGATGCTGCGGACAACCGCCTTCGGTTCGCTTCTGTTCGCGCACTCTGGACCGTCGCGCTCCCCATCCTCTTCTCTGCTTTGGTCTATTCCTTGATTGAGGTTGGCTGGACTGCAAGCTCACGTTCCTTGCTGGCGTCGCTCGGTGTTACCGGGACTCGGAATCTCGTTCTGGCAGCAACCGCAGGCATCGGCTTCTGGGTCTGTGGCTTCGCCTTCATGTTTGGCTCTTATAGCTCGGACACGCCGGAAGGGTATGGTCTACCTTCCCGAAAACCGCCGATCGCCATCTCTATCGGTGGCCAGTCATTTGACGTACTGGGGAGGGGTGGCTTTTTTCAGCAGGGCGATACCGAACTCTGGTGGCTGCCGTCATTCTGGTTGCAACTGCCGTTCGTCGCGAACTGGATCATCATTGCCGCGACCGTGCTGGCGAACCGTTGGCAGTTTCGGGTGCTGCTGGTATTCGCGGCTTTTGGTGGCGCGGTGTTGTTCCCGGTCTTTGGCCATTGGACCTGGGGCGGCGGCTGGCTGACAGAGTTACCTCTCGCACCGCCGACCGGCCGCAGCTATCACGATTTCGCCGGCGCAACCGTGGTCTATATGACCGCTGGACTGGCTGCCCTGGTCGGTTGGGTCGTTGCCAAGCGACGCGATCCCCTTTCAGGCCCGCATCAACCAAATGAGCCGGCGATGTCGCGCTCGCTGATCGCACTGGCGGGCGTCGTGATTCTGGCCTACGGCGAGCTTGCGTCCTCAGCGATGGGTCGGTTGCTCGCCCCGGCCGATCCCGGTGCAGCCCAGCCCGAACCCTTTCCGGACCTATTGCGGCTGCAATCGAACGTTTTCCTGGCTGTGCTGCCGGCGGGCATCGCTGGCCTGGTGTTCGCCGGCAGCGTTCGGAAGCGGTTTGATGGTCTCGCCTTTGGCCAGGGGACACTGGCCGGGTTCGTCGCTGCCCATGCGGTCTGTGCCGCTCTCAATCCACCGGCGGTTGGTCTCACGGGGGCGCTCGCTGGCGTGGGGGCAATAGCGCTCTGCGCGTGGGCCAAGCGGAAACTGGGCCTGGGTACTCCTGCCAATCTTCTGGGAGCGATCTTGTTCGGCGGTGCCTGGGGGAGTTTGGCGGTGGGCTTGTTCGCGGACGGTGTTCATCGTCCCCTCTCGGCAGCGCAGTTCACGTTGCTGGGTGAAAAGCCGATACGCGGCGTCACGGGCTGGTGGTACGGCGATTTCGATCAACTGCTGGCTCAGTTGATCGGAGTGGTCGCGGCGGTTTGCTGGATCGTGCCTGCTGCGGGTGCTTTTTTCTTCCTGGCAGGCAAGACACTTCAGCGCGGACACCAGCACTCAAGGACGACGGCTCAGCCAGAGTCGTGATGTCGTACGGCTACGGCTGTTTTTTCTCCTGCTCCAGCAACTTCTCCTTGCGCTCGATCCCCCAGCGGTAGCCGCCCAGGCCGCCGTCGCTGCGCACTACGCGATGGCACGGAATCACCACCGCCACCGGGTTGGTGGCACAAGCCCGCGCGACGGCGCGCACCGCCTTGGGCTGCTTGATCCGTCGGGCAATCTCGGCATAGCTGCGCGTGCTGCCGTAGGGGATCGCCTGTAGTTCCTGCCAAACCCGCCACTGAAAGGCCGTCGCCTGCACGTCGATCGGCAAATCCAGATGCGGTTGTTGACCCGCCAAGTGCCGCACGATCTCCGCGACGAAGGGTTGCAAGCTCTGGTCGTCGCGCTCGATGGTTGCCGAAGGATACTCCCCCGACAGAAACTCTTCCAACGGCCGGTCCTGGCTGCCCAGGCTGAGCGCGCAGACGCCGCGCTCCGTGGCGGCCAGGAGCAGTCGACCGAGCGGACAATCGGTAACGGTATAGCGAATCCGCACTGCCGGCGCGCCGTTGCGATAGGTCGCCGGCGTCATGCCGAGCTGGCTGGCCGCGCGTTCGTACAACCGGCTGCTGGAACCGTAACCCGCTTCAACCATCGCGTTCACGACCGCACTTCTCTCCTTGAGCCGTGCTTTCAGTTTGCCCAGTCGGCAGGCGTCGGCATACTGGCGCGGCGACAGCCCGATAATGCGCTTGAATACCCGCTGCAAGTGTGCCGGACTCAGGCCCGCCTGCTTGCTCAGTGCAGCCAGCGTGAGCGGACTTTCCAGGTGCGTCTCGATGTATCGGCAGAGTTCCTGCATCAGTTCGACTTGCTCTTCAACCGGCGGCATGCTTGGCACCTCCAACAGGCAGCATAGCGATGCACGGCAGCAGGCTTCTATCCGATTCTTGCGCTGCCGAAATTTCCTTGCGGAAATCCGCCTGCGCTCGCTTCCGCTCCTGCCTTACAATGAGCGAAACGGAAAACCGCGAACCGGCCACGGTCATCCATGCAACTCGACAACCTCCGTCAATGTCTGGAATCGTTCGAGCGCGCCAGAGCTTTGCTGCAACCGTGGGCCTTGCGCGACCTCGAACGCGGCTGGCGCAACCTGGGCCACCTGGCTGAAGCCGTGGGCAGCGAAACTCTGGCCAAGCTGATCCGGCCGCTGGGCCGGCTGCTGCCACGCTGCGCCGATCCGGACATGGCGCTGAACAATCTCGAACGCCTGCTGGCCAATCCGCTCGGCGCCCAGCAGCTGCCCGCTTTGCTGGAAGCCCGCGCCCGCACGCTGGAAACCGTCCTGCAGCTCCTCAGCACCAGCCAGTATTTCAGCGACTTGCTCGCGGCCAACGCCGACTATCTCGACATGCTGAAGGTGCCCTTGCGCCGCAGCCCCAGCCCGAAGGAATTGACCGAACAGCTGCAAGCGGAGGTGGATGCCGCCTTCGAGGATTCCGCCGTGCTGCGCGTGTTCCGCCGCTTCCGCCAGCGACAGATGCTGCGCATCGGGACCAACGACATCATCCGCGACCGGCCGCTGGATGAAATTACGCGC
>JAGVLI010000707.1 GCA_020054355.1 Planctomycetales bacterium
ATGCTGGGCAAGCCGATGCGGCTCGAAGCCTGCGAGTGCGAGCGCAGCGACGAATCGAACATGCTGCAAGCCCTGGAATTCATCAACGGCAAGTCGATCCTCGATCGAGTTTCGCGGCCCGGCGGTCGGGTCGATACCCTGCTCAAGCAAAAGCTGACCGATGCCCAGGTGATCGAGGAACTGTACTGGTGGTCGGTGTGCCGGCCGCCGACCGAGAAGGAAATGGAAAAGTCACTGGCTCACTTCAAGGAATACGCCGTCAAGCAGCGCACGGAAGCGGCCCAGGACCTGATGTGGACCCTGCTCAATACCAAGGATTTCTTGTTCAACCGCTGACGCAAGCACACAAGCCCGCATCGGTCCCAGGCTCCGCCTGGGACCGCACTGACGCGAGGCTCCGCCTCGCGGAAGCGCCCGCGACGTGACTAGCTTGCAACGGTTGAAATGAGGGCACCGACCGTTGCTGGCCTTCGAGGCAGAGCCTCGAAGGCAGCGCGTTCCCAGGCATAGCCCTGGGAACGAGTGGATTTATCACCCGAAGCGGCCCCAGGGCCGGTGTGAACGAGGACCCCACTCATGGACCAAGTATTCGAAGGCACGCCGAAGGCCGACATCCGGCTCGAAGGCCGCAAGGTGATCCGCGGCGAGGTCAGCAACGACTGGGCTTCGCGCTTGCAGTGGAAGATCAGCCACAACGGCAAGGTGATCGCCACCGCGCCGGCCCGCGCCGACCTGGACTACGAACACCCCGGCACCGAAGCCGGGGCTTACGAAGTCGTCCTCGAAATGTGGAAGTACGAGGGCTTCAAGGCCAAGGACCACGGCAAGTTCGTCGAAATCTCCAACAAGGTGGCCTATACCGTTTGACCCACCCCTGCCGGCAGCTAGCCGGCCGTCAGGAGCATAAGCCATGTTGCATATCGGAAACGCTCAAATCCCCACCTGCGGCGGGCTGACGCGGCGCAGCTTCCTGCAAGTCGGCGCGGCCGGCCTCGCGGGCCTGAACCTGCCGGACTTCCTGAGCATGAAGGCGGCCGGCGCCGTCGATGAATCGAAGGCCGAGGTCAAGAACTGCATCATGCTGTTCCTGGTCGGCTCGCCCGGCCACCTCGACACCTGGGACCTGAAGCCCAACGCCCCCGCCGACGTGCGCGGGCCGTTCAAGCCGATCAAGACCAAGGCGCCGGGCATCGACATCTGCGAACACT
Organism: Planctomycetales bacterium; assembly: GCA_020054355.1. Lineage (GTDB taxonomy): Bacteria > Planctomycetota > Planctomycetia > Gemmatales > Gemmataceae > JAGVLI01. The sequence continues at coordinate 1,209 of JAGVLI010000707.1, forward strand.
TGCCGTTGATGGCCAAGCTGGCCGACAAGTATTCGCTGATCCGCAGCCTGTTCCATACCAGCTCGGCGGTCCACGGCTCCGGCCACCAGTGGATGATGACCGGCCACGGCTTCAACAACGGCGACCCGCACCCGCATGCCGGCTCGGTGATCGCCCGCGTCTTCGGCCAGAAGAGCGCCTTGCCGCCGTCGATCATCCTGCCGGGCAAGGTCGGCGCGGTCGGCGACAACCTGGGCGAACGCGCCCAGACCGCCGCATATTTGGGCAGCGCCTATAACCCGTTCTTCCTCGGCGCGGACCCGGCCAAGAGCGACTTCAAGATCGCCAACCTCAGCCCGCAAGCGGGACAGACCGAGTTCCGCATCAACTCCCGTCGCAAGCTGCTGGCGGAACTGGACGCCATCCAGCAGCAGGTCGAGAACGCCAGCACGGTGGCCCACGATACCGCCTACCAGCGGGCCTTCAGCCTGATTACCGCGCCGGAAACCAAGAAAGCCTTCGACCTGAGCGAGGAAAAGGACAGCGTCCGCGACCGTTACGGCCGCAACACCTTCGGCGCCAGCTGCCTGCTCTCGCGCCGGCTGATCGAGCGCGGCGTGCGCTTCGTGACCATCAACCACTTCGACACGGTCTTTAGCATTGCCTGCTGGGACATGCACGCCGACGGCGGCAGCCTGAACAACACCGTGCAGGACTACGAACGGCACCTGCTGCCCCAGTTCGACCAGGCGTATTCGGCCCTGCTCACCGATCTGGACGAGCGCGGCTTGTTGAAGGAAACCGTGGTGGCCACGTTGTCGGAGATGGGCCGGACGCCGAAGATCAACGGCAAGGGCGGCCGCGACCACTATCCGCCGTGCTGGACGAACTTCCTGGCGGGCGGCAACATCAAGGGCGGCCAGGTGATCGGCGCCAGCGACAAGAACGGCGCGGTGCCCCACGATTACCCGATCGATCCGCCGCGCGTGCTGGCCACCATCTATCAGGGCATGGGTGTGGACCTCGACCAGGTCATGATGCCCGGCCCCGGCAGCCGGCCGATTCGCTTGATCGACGCCGAGCCGATTCCGGAGCTGTTTTGATTGACCGAGCCAGATAATCCGGGTGGCACGTCGTGTTACTGACACAGGGCGTGCCACCCGTTTTGCGCGACAAGGCAAAGTTCGGCGGGCAACGACTGAGTACAGGGCTGCGGAGGAAGGGGTCGGAATTGCGGGCTTCCCAAGCCGGCCGCTCGGCGGCCGGCGGACGATTCACCAGACAATAACACCCAACGGGATAGCGGAGGTGATTCACATCAAACCAGCCGATTAGTTGTGGTCTGTCATTTGTGCGGTAGACTGGGGTTGTTGCCAGCATCTGGCGCCGAACGACGGATTCAATCGGGAGTGAGACATGATCGACGTCATCACCCAAAAACCGCTGAAGGTTGACATCGCTGAAGGCGCTCCGTCCTTGCTGATCCTGCCGGAATCGCAGTTGGAGCAGGTAAAGACACTGCTCGATACCAACCAGGTACGCTACTGGGTCCATGAGGAGTACCTCTCCACGGACGGCGAACCGGAAGTCCCGTTCATCAACATCAGCCGGAATTCCGATCCGCATCTGGTACAACGGCTCTTGGACAGCGCGGGGAGATAGCCATGACAGACGCGACGTCGCAAAAGCCCCTGACCATCTACGTCGGCAAAGGTGGGTATGCGCACCTGATCGTTCCGGCGACCCAACTCGAACAGGTCATGGCCCTGTTCGCTGCCAACGAGGTGCTTTGCTGGGCGGATGAGGACCTGCTTTCCGTGGATGACAGGCCGGAAGTTGGGTTCATCAGCTTCAGCCGCAAAGCGGACCTGGCTTTTGCGCAAAGTTTGCTGGATAGCATTCCATGAGACTTGTCGTATGCCCCTTCAGGATGACCTCCGCGCGCTGGCGAATCGCACGCAGGCCGCATTGGATCAGAGTCATGACTACTTCACGTACACGAAACGCATCTGGCGGCTGGTGGAGGATGACGTCAGGGAGGGCCGAACTATTTTGTTTCGCAATCGGCTGACCAAATCGCGGATGAATGGGCAAGCCTTGCGCGAGATCTCCGACCATTACATCGCCAACTACCTCACCACCGCCTCCTTCCAGCACTTTGTCTCGCTGTTCGAGGATTTCTTTTTCGACCTGCTTCGCCTCTGGCTGGCGGCCCATCCCGGCAGCCTGGCGCGCAACCAACTGGAGTTCAGCGCCGTCCTGAAGGCCGCCGACAAGAACGAGATTGTCCTCGCCGTCGTGGACAAGCAACTGAACGAGATCAAGTACAAGCGTGTCGCGGACTGGTTTGACTACCTGAATCGACTGGTGAAGCTTGGCTGCCCGACGACCGATGAAATCGAAGCTCTGGCGGAAATGAAGGCGTCACGGGACATTCTCGTCCATAATCGAGGCATCGCGAATCCGACGTATCTCGCCAAGGCGGGGAGTCGGGCGCGGTGCCAGGATGGCGAATTGCTGGAAGTGCCGGAGCCGTACCACCGGCAAAGCTGGGAACTGACCCGGAAAATGATCGGCGACATCGCCGAGGCCGCAATTCAGAAGGCGTGAACCATGAAGCGCTTGCTTGCCACCCTGGCCGCGGTCGTGCTGCTGCAACATCTGGTTTCGTCGGCCCTGCCGCAGGACAAGCCGGCCCTGCCGCCGCTGGATGGCGATGCCGCATCGAAGCTCAGCTATCGCAAGGACGTGGCGCCCATCGTCAAACGGCACTGCCTGAGTTGCCATACCAAGAATGATGCCCAGGGCGAACTGAACATGGATTCGGTCAAGCTGTTCGCCAAGGGCGGCAAGAAGGGCGCGGGTTTCGTACCCGGCAAGCCCGACGACAGCCTGGCCATTCAGATGGTGCTCGGCGTCAAGAAGCCCGTCATGCCGCACAAGCAGCCGGCGTTGCCGATGGCCAAGATCCAGACGCTGCGGCTCTGGGTGCTGGCGGGCGGCAAGGACGATTCCGAGCCGAACACCGCTTCCGAGCAGATCGTCATTCCCAAGGCGTACAAGGTTGCTCCCGCGGTGACGAGCGTGGCTTTCAGTCCGGATGGCAAGCAGCTGGCCCTGGGTTGCCGTAGCGAAGTGGTAGTGCTGCCCGTCGAGGGCGATGCCGAGCCCCAACGCCTGGCCACCGAAAGCGATCTCGTCACTTACGTTGGATTCAGTCCGGATGGCAAGACGTTGGCCAGCGCCGGCGGCTTTCCGGGGCAGTACGGCGAGGTGCGGTTCTTCGACGTGGCGGAGGGAACCTGCAAGCTGCGTTCGGCACGGCGCATCGGCAAGGATACGCTGTTTCGCGGCGGCTTCTCGCCCGATGGCCAGCTGCTGGCCCTGGGCGGCACGGACGGGGCGATCTACCTGGTCCCGACCGGCGAAGGTGAAGTCCGCAAGCACGATTTGCACAGCGACTGGGTCAGTGCAGTCATCTTCAGCACCGATGGCCGGCTGCTGATCTCGTGCAGCCGGGACAAGACCGTGAAAGTGACCCTGACGGAAACCGGCAAGCTGATTCGTTCGATTGCCACGTCCAACGATTACGTGAACGCGGTGGCGGCCTCACCTACGCTCGCGGTTTCCGCCGGCCGGGATCGGACACCGGCGACCTACAACCTGAAGCAGTCGCTCGGAGATGTGGCGTTGACTGGCAGCGGCAACGGCATGGCGCCCACGCAGCCGGCCGCTCAGTACACCAAGAAGCTTGAGGCCCAGCCGGGCGAAGTGCTCGACCTGGCGA
>JAGVLI010000723.1 GCA_020054355.1 Planctomycetales bacterium
CAAGCGCTAGTGATCGGTCCGCACAGCGGACCCTACAGGTAGTGGCCAAGTGGTGCCGGCGGGCAGTTTCGTTTCAAAGCCGATAAAGGGGTGTCAGTGAGATGAAATGAAACGAAACAGCGGCGTGCGCAGCCGCCAGCGGCGAAGGTCATTCGTTTCGGTCGATCAACTTCAGCGCAGCGGAGTTCATGCAATAGCGCTGGCCGGTGGGCGGCGGGCCGTCGTCGAAGACGTGGCCGAGGTGCGCGTCGCAACGGCTGCAGGTCACTTCCGTCCGGCGCATCAGCCAGCCGTTGTCGGCAACCAAGGAGACGCGATTTTTGTCGAGCGGCTGCCAGTAGCTCGGCCAGCCGGTGCCGGAATCGAACTTGGTCTTGGCGTCGAACAATGGCTGCCCGCAGCAGATGCAAGCGTAGATGCCGTCCTGCTTGGTGTCCCAGTAGGCGCCCGTGAAGGCGCGCTCGGTGCCCTTGCGGCGCGTGACCTGGAACTGCTCCGGAGTCAATTGCGCCTGCCATTCCTGCTCGGTCTTTTCCACTCGGCCGTCCATCGGTATCCCCTTTCGTTCGACGATCTTGCCCGCCCCTGGCAGTTGGAGCAGGGCCACCGCCGCCAGCCCCACGAGGGCCGCCACGGCGAATCTCCAGATTGGTGCCCTCGTCATGATGTCCGCTCCATTGGCCTTGAATCGCGGGAATCCGGCGATTCATACTTCTATCATATCGGCAGCGGCCAGGGGCAGCTTCCCGCTGGCGGAACCGGCTCCTTCCTGTCATAATTTCCGACGCCCTGCGACGTGCAAAGCCGCGAGCGGCTGAGAACTTCCCACCATCGAGCAAGCCTTCGGGGAAAACATGAACCAGACCATCACTTTCGGACTGCTGGGCCTGTTCCTGGCCCTGCCCGGCGGGAGCGGCGCGGCCGAGCCTGGGCCATTGCTGGCGAAAATCCAGGCCGTGGGCAGCGAGGGCAAGGGCAACACCGAGGCCGCCAAGGCCTGGCAGGAACTGGTGAAGCTCGGACCCTCCGTGCTGCCCGACGTGCTGGCCGGCCTGGACAAAGCAGACCCGACCGCCGCCAACTGGCTGCGCGCCGCCGTCGATGCCATCGCCGAGCGCGAAATCGCCGCTAACCGGCCGTTGCCCGCCGACAAGCTCGAAGCCTTCATCAAGGACACCAAGCACGTCGGCACCGCGCGCCGGCTGGCTTACGAATGGCTGGTGCGCATCGACCCGAAGACGCCCGACCGGCTGCTGCCCGGCATGCTCGACGATCCCGGCGTCGAATTGCGCCGGGACGCGGTCGCCGTGGTCGTCAAGGAAGCGGACGGGCAGTTCGAGAAGGACAAGGACGCGGCCCTGATGACTTATCGGAAGGCAATGGCCAGCGCCCGCGACCGCGATCAGGTGGACCACGTCGCCGGACAATTGAAGAAGCTGGGCGTCACCGTCGATCTGCCGGTCCATTTCGGCTTCATCCAGCGCTGGCTGGTGATCGGCCCGTTCGACAGCACGGGCGGCGTCGGCTTCAAGGCCGTCTATCCGCCCGAAAAGCAGGTCGATCTGAACGCGACTTATCCCGGCAAGGGCGGCACGGTCGTCGGCTGGAAGGAAGCGACGGGCGAACTTATCAAGGACAACTACGCCCTGGTGGATTTCAACAAAGTGCTGCACAAGCATCAGGGCGCGGTGGGCTACGCCTTCGCGGCAGTCGAATCGCCGAAAGAGCAGCCCGTGGAAATCCGTGCGGCCAGCAATAACGCGGTGAAGCTCTTCCTCAACGGCAAGGAAATCTTCTTCCGCGAGGAGTACCATCACGGCGTCCGCTTCGACGGCATGATCGGCAAGGGCACGCTCAAGCAAGGCCGCAACGAGATCGTCGTCAAGGTGTGCCAGAACGAGCAGAAGGAAGACTGGGCGCAGACCTGGGGCTTCCAGGTCCGGCTGAGCGACGCCATCGGCGGCGCCATCCCCTTCAAGGTGCTGCCGGAAAAGCCGGCCGCGGAAAAGGAGAAGAAATAACCATGTTTCGACCAATATCCTACTGCCTTGCCCTGGCCTTGGTACTCTCCTCTGGCCACTGGCCACTGGCCACTGGCCACTGCCAGGCCGCTGACTGGACGCAATTCCGCGGGCCGGGCGGCGGTGGTGTCTCCGACGATCCGGATGTGCCGGTGAAATGGAGTGCCACGGAAAACGTCCGCTGGAAGGTGGCGCTGCCGGGCCGGGGCTTGTCGTCGCCCGTCATTGCCGACGGTCGGGTCTACGTCACCGCTTGCACCGGCTGGCAGCAGAATCGACTGCACGTCCTCTGCATTGACCAGGCCACCGGCAAGAAGCTCTGGGAACGGCAGTTCTGGTCCACCGGATTGACCGGCTCGCATCCCAAGACGAACATGGCAGCGCCGACGCCCGTCACCGACGGCAAGTTCGTCTACGCGCTGTTCTCCACCTGCGACGTGGTCTGCCTCGACCGTGACGGCAACCTGCAATGGTACCGCTCCCTGGTGGGCGACTATCCGACCATCACCAACCAGGTCGGCATGGCAGCCTCGCCGGTGCTGGCCGGCGAGACGCTGGTCATGCCCATCGAGAACGCGGGCGAATCGTTCGCGCTCGGACTCGACAAGGCCACCGGCAAGAACCGCTGGAAGATCGAGCGCGAACGGCAGATCAACTGGACGACGCCGCTGGTGGTGACCAACCACGGCAAGACCGAAGTGGTGCTGCAATCGCCGAAGGAACTGACGGCCATCGATCCCATGACCGGGGCCAAGCGCTGGTCGTTCGAGGCCAAGGGCATCGCCTCGATTCCCTCGGCGGTGGCGGGCAAGGACACGCTCTTCCTGCCAGCGGGCGAGTTCACGGCGCTGAAGCCCCGCGCCGACGGCGCCTCGCCGGAAGTGCTCTGGAACAGCATCCGCCTGAAGCCCGCCACGGCCTCGCCGGTGCTCTACAAGGACCGCGTCTATTCGCTCAACGGCGGCGGCATCCTGGTCTGCGCCGACGCCGCCAACGGCAACGTCCTCTGGCAGGAGCGGGTGAAAGGCCCGTTTTCCGCGTCGCCGGTCATCGCCAACGGCAAGCTCTACGCGGTCGCCGAGGAAGGGCTGACCTCGGTCGTGCAGCTGGGCGACAAGCCGGTGGTGCTGGCGACCAACGACGTGAAGCCCGCCGCCGACAAGGACCTGTTGCTGGCGACGCCGGCCATCGCGGGCGGCGCGATCTACCTGCGCTCGGACGGCTGGTTGTGGTGCATTGGGGCGAAGAAAGAGCAGTAACCGAGGAGAACGATGAACTGGTTCGGCCTGTTCTTCATCGCGGCAGGACTGTTTTCGGTGGCGGGAGCCGTCTGCAACTGGGAATGGTTCATGAATTACCGCAAGGCTCGTTTCTTCGTGTCGATCTTCGGCCGCACTGGGGCGCGCATCTGGTACGCCCTGTTCGGCACTGGCCTGGCAGTCCTCGGCGTGCTCTTCCTGCTGGGGATTATTGCCGAGCGACGCTGAAGTGCTGCCTGCACCCGCTCCTTCAGCATCGCTCGCGCGGTAGTCGCTGCGTTCAGGCTGGCCCTTCGCGATTGTCAACTTCCAGGCGTTCGGGTAGCCTGACCAAGAGACAGTCAACAAGTCAGCCAGCTGCGGAGTGAACTTATGGCACAACTCACGATCCATTTTCCGGACCCGGCCATCAAAGCCTTCCTCGACCAAGTCCTTTCTGACGGCAAGTATGCCAGTGCCGACGATTACATCAATTCATTGATCAGCCAGGACCGCGACCGCCGCAAGCAGGCCAGGCTCGAACAGCTGTTGCTGGAAGGTCTGGAAGGAGAGCCGCGGGCGATGACCGCCCAGGATTGGGACGACATGCGGCGACGGTACGAAGCTCGGGCTTGAACGGTATTCAGCTCAGCGATCATGCCCAAATGATCGGATCCTGTATTCCTTGCTTCACACGAGCAGCAAACTCAGAAGCCTGGGCAACGCCGCGTACATAAGCCGTTAATCTCAACTCGCAGCGCCGGCACTGTACTGTAAGCCAAATACCACCGAGTTGCTCAGCGTCGTCAACACTCCGGCCCCAGTTTTCCACGATGACGTCCATTGTTTCACAGGTTCCTACGCACTCCGCTTTCGTCGGATCAACCTTCGCCCTGCATTGCGGACACACGTCCGGAAGGTCTTTCAGCTCCAGTCGGCAGAACAGCCGCTGCCAGCGCGGTTCAATCTGGTCCGCCAAATCCAACCACTGGTCCAATAATCCCTGATAGCGACTGTCTTGTTGCGGCAATGTCAGCAGCGTTGATTCCAGTCGTATCCAGGTCGCGCGATCAGGGTGCCCTCGCTCCTCCAACCAATCGGCGTAAATCAAGCGAAATGACTCGTCGGCTGGATGGTCGAGCACGGCAAGCATCAAGTCTTCATCGTCATCCAGATCGAAGACCATCAGACCCGATCCTTCAGCATCTCCCGCGCCGCGTTGTAACCGCATGCGCCCATCACGCCGCCACCCGGATGCGCTGCCGCGCCACACAAGTATAGGCCGCGCACCGGCGTCTTGTAGCCGGCCCAGCCCGCCGTCGGCCGCAGGAAGGCCAGCTGGTTCAACGTCATCGCGCCCTGGAAGATGTTGCCGCCCGTCAGCGCGAAGCGGCGCTCCAGGTCGAGCGGCGTCAGGATTTGTCGGTCGATCACCGATTGCTTGAAGTTCGGCGCGTACTCGTTGACCATGTCGAAGCAGCGGTCGGCGAACTGGTCCTTGATCTCGTCCCAGTTGCCTTCCTTCAGGTGGTAGGGCGCGTACTGCACGAACATCGACAGCAGGTGCTTGCCGGGCGGGGCCACTGTCGGATCGACGCTCGACGGAATCGTGCATTCCAGGACCGGCGACTCCGACGGCTTGCCGTACTTGCAGTCGTCGTAGGCTTTCTCGATGAAATCGAGGCTCGGACAGAGATGTACCGTGCCGCGATGCTGCGGTCCTGGCTGGCTGCCCGGCAGCGCCTTGAAGTCGGGCACCTCGCTCAGCGCCACGTTGATCTTCAGCGAGGCGCTCGCGTAGTCGATGTTCTTGATGCGCGTCAGGAAGTCTTCCGGCAAGTCCTTGGCATCCATCAGCTTGACGAAGGTGACGTTGCAATCGGCGTTGGACGCGACCTGCTTCGCCTGGAATTCGGTGCCGTCCTGGAGAGCAACCCCGTAGGCAGCGCCGCCGCGAACGAGGATTCGCCCGACGGCAGCGTTGGTGCGGATCACCGCGCCGAACTGCTTGGCCGACGACGCCAGCGCCTGCGTGATGTTGCCCATGCCGCCGCGCATGTAGCCCCAGACGCCACGGACGCCATTGCATTCGCCCATGACGTGGTGAAACAGCACGTAGGCGGTGCCGGGCATCGACGGCGAGGCCATCGCGCCGATGATGCCGTCGGTCGCC
>JAGVLI010000539.1 GCA_020054355.1 Planctomycetales bacterium
CCGACGTCCACGGCGGGCATGTCGCTCGCTTCCTGGCCGCCGGCCGGTGCAGCGCCGGTGTCGTCCTGCATGATGGTCCGCTTGCGCGACAGGTCGCCCTTGGAGCGCACCCGCTCGTCGCTGACCGGCGCTTCCTCGGTGTAGCCATGTTCCTGGAAGCCGCGCGTCCACATCTTGTCGCGCGGCGGTTTCGCGCGGTTCTTCCGCAGCTCGACCCGGACTTTTTTCTTCTTGGCCATGCCGTCCTTTGCACCGTTTACGGTTCTGTAGGCACTGTTACGCTCCCGGCTCACCCATCCGCCGTCAAGTCGGCAGCTTCGCTTCATCAATCCGCACGCCAAACCCCGGCTCATCTCCCGGCTGAATGCAGCCCTCCACGATCTCCGGCTGGCCACCGACCCAGGTCATCCAGGGACGGCCCGATTCGGCCAGAGGTTCGGGGGCGAGCGCGGCGATGGCGTGCAGGCCCCAGATTTCCGCCCCTCGGTGCGGGCAGACCCGCAGGCCGGCCGCGTTCGCCAGGCGGTAAATCTTGACGAGTTCCGTCAGGCCGCCGCACCAGCAGACGTCCGGTTGCAACACCCGATGCAGCTGCTGGTCGATCAATTCTCGGAATCCCTGCGCCGTGGATTCGTGCTCGCCGCCGGCAATCGGGATCGGGCACTCGCCCCGCAAGCGGGCGTAGCCGGCCAGGTCGTCCACCGGCAGCGGTTCTTCGATCCAGTCAATGCGCTGGTGAGCGATTTGACGGGCCACGGCGAGCGTGGTCGCCAGGTCCCACTTCATCCAGGCATCGAGCATCAACGGACAGTCGGGACCGAGGGCCTGACGGGCGCGTTCGACCGCCGCCACGGTTGCTGACACCGCATCGTCACTGGGCTGATGCCCGACGTGCAGCTTGAATGCCCGATATTTCCCGACAGCCTCCGACGGCACCTCGTCCCAGACGGTGGCGTAAGTCGGCAGCGGTTTTGGCTGATAATCCGGACGGAGCAACCGAGCCACCGAACACAGTTCGGCCTTGCCGCGCAGGTCCCACAAGGCCAGATCGACGCCGCTCAGCGCCATGATCGCCAGCCCCTTGCGGCCGAACGGCAGCGTGGCGTCGTACATCGTCCGCCAGTGGCTTTCGATGGGTTCGGGAGCTTTACCGAGCAGCACGTCGCGCAACACCGTGCGAACGACATGCACGCCCGCCAGGCCGCCACCGCCGACGCCGTAGCCGGTCAGGCCGCGGTCGGTGTCGATGGCGACCAGGATTTGGCCCATGCTGGTACGCCAGTCCGGCGGCGAGTTGGCGGCGATGGGCTGGACGGCGCGGATGTCGGTGATTTTCATCGGTGCGAAGCCGCAAGCGGCCCTCAAGCGGTTTGCACTTCGGCCGCCTTTTGCAGCTTCAGTTCCAGCACGGCGATTTCGCGCATCCGGTACTTCTGCACCTTGCCGGTCACGGTCATCGGAAAAACCTCGACGATCTTCCAGTAGCGTGGCGTCTTGAAGCGGGCGATCTTGCCCTCGCAGAACTTCGTCAACTCGTCGGCGGTGAGGGCCGTGCCCGGCTTCGGCTTCACCCAGGCCATCACTTCCTCGCCGTACTTCTCGCTGGGCACGCCGATGATCTGCGCCTCGCTGATCGACGGGTGCGTGTGCAGGAACTCCTCGATCTCGCGCGGATAGATGTTCTCGCCGCCGCGAATAATCATGTCCTTGATCCGGCCGACGATCTTCACGTAGCCCTGCTCGTCCATGGTCGCCAGGTCGCCGGAGTGCATCCAGCCGCCGGAGTCGATGGACGATTGCGTGGCTTTTTCATTGTTCCAGTAGCCGAGCATCACGCTGTAGCCACGGGTGCAGAACTCGCCGGCCGAGCCGCGCGGGACCACATGGCCCGAAGCGGGGTCGATGATCTTGATTTCGACGTGAGGCATCACCCGGCCCACCGTGCCGACGCGCAGTTCGAGGGCGTCGTCCGTGGCGCTCAGCGTGGAGATCGGCGAGGTTTCGGTCATGCCGTAAGCGATGGCCACTTCCGGCATGTGCATGCTGGTCACTACCTGCTTCATCAACTCGATGGGACACGGCGCGCCGGCCATGACGCCGGTACGCAATGAGGTCAGGTCGAACTCGTGAAAGCGCGGATGATCGACCTGGGCGATGTACATGGTCGGCACGCCATAGAGCGAAGTGCAGCGTTCCGCGTGCAGGGTTTCCAGCACGGCCAGCGGGTCGAACGCCTCGGACGGCACCACCATGCAAGCGCCGCAGCTGGTGCAGGCCAGGTTGCCCATCACCATGCCGAAGCAGTGGTAGAACGGCACCGGAATGCAAAGGCGGTCCTGCTCGGTGTAGTGCAGCCCCTGGCAAAGAAAGTAGGCATTGTTGAGGATGTTGTGGTGCGAGAGGGTCGCGCCTTTGGGAAAGCCGGTGGTGCCGGAAGTGTATTGGATGTTGATGGCATCGTCGAATTGCAGGGACGCCTCCCGCGCCGCCAACTCTTCCTCCGTGCTGCCGCTTGCGGTTTTGCACAGTTCATTCCATTCATCGTCCAGCACCAGCGACCAGCGCAGCTCCGGGCACCGGCCGCGCACTTCGGCCAGCAGCGCGGTGTAGTCGGCCTTGCGGAAGCCGCGGGCCAGCAGCAACGCGCTGACGCCGGCTTGCTTCAGCACGTATTCCAGCTCGCTCGACTGATACGACGGATTGATGTTGACCAGGATAGCGCCGATGCGAGCCGTGGCGTATTGGACGACCACCCACTCGAAGCGGTTCGGCGCCCAGATGCCGACGCGGTCGCCCGGCTGTACGCCGCGCGCCAGCAGATTGTGCGCTACCTGAGTAGTCGCGTCCCAGAGTTCGCGATACGTGAGGCGTTTCTGCTGATGGCGGACCACCAGCGCCTCGCGGTTCGGGAAGCGGGCCACGGTGCGGCGCAGGTTCTCGCCGATGGTTTCGCCCAGCAGCGGCGTCGAGCCGACGCCGTGGGCATAGGAGAGTATGGCTGTCATGCCGGACATGGTAATCCTTGTACGTCGGGCTTTCCAGCCCGACACCCCACAATGTAGGTCAGGCTTTCCAGCCTGACACCCCACAATGTAGGTCAGGCTTTCCAGCCTGACACGAAACGCCGGAATCGAACCGGACCGGCTGACATCCGTAGGCCCGAGTCAGGCTGGAAAGCCTGACCTACGTCAGCTTTCCTCACCCTGTTCCAGCAAGCGTTCCACCACCCGATCGCCGAAGGCCGGTTCGACCGGCGTGCGGACCAAGGGCACCCGGCCGTTGATGGCGCCCGTTTCGCGGAAGCCGGAGCCGGTGACGACCGCCACCACTACCTCGCCGGGCTTGATCTTCTTCATTTCCTTGAGCTTTTCGATGCCGACGACGACCACGGCGGCCGACGGTTCCGCGTACAGGCCCTGCATAGCGCCCAGCACCAGCTGCCCTTCGACTGCTTCCTCGTCACTCGCGGTCACGAACAGGCCGCCCGATTGCCGGACGGCGGCCACGGCTTCCAGGCCGTCCGGGGGGAAGGTCATGGCGATCTTCACTTGAATGGTTGGCGGCGCTGTCGCCGGGGCCAGATCGCGCAGTTGCTGGTCGGATTGCAAGGACTGCTCCAGCGCCGTCGCCAGCATTTCGTAGCCTTCGGGCAGCACGCCGACCATGCGCGGCAGGCGATCCACCCGGCCCAGCCGTTGCAGGTCGTTGAAGGCTTGCCAGATGCCGGCCAGCGTCGCGCCGCTGCCCACGGGCACGACGATCCAATCGGGCACGCCGTCGAGTTGCTCGAAGATTTCATAGCCGATGGTCTTCGGTCCTTCCATCGAGTACGGATTGGCCAGGCGATACGTGGTGGTCTCGAAGATGCCGAGCTTCCGGCAGACTTCGTGGACCCAGTCGAGCGCTTCGGCGGCGCTGCCCTGAAATTCCAGTACGTGCGAGCCATAGACCGCCAACGGCAGCAGCCGATAATCCAGCACCCGCCGGCCGACGACGACAGATCGG
>JAGVLI010000646.1 GCA_020054355.1 Planctomycetales bacterium
CTGCGTCAGCGTGTCCAGCAGTTGCTCGGCGGACAGCCGGCGGGGCAGCGCCCGGCTGAAGTTCAGCTTGTCGTCGGCGTTGAACTTGTTGGTCCGCGCCGATAGTTGATACGTCCGCGAGTTGAGCATCGTTCGCAGCATGTGCCGGATGTCGAAGTTGCGATCCGCGAAGTCCTTGGCCAGGGCATCGAGCAACGGCTGGTTGCTGGCCGGGTTGCTGCTGCGGATGTCGTCCACCGGGTCGATGATGCCCTTGCCGAACAGCTGGCTCCAGAGGCGGTTGACCGTGGCTTTCGCGAAGAACGGGTTTTCCTTGGCGGTCAGCCAGTTGGCCAGGATTTCCCGGCCGTCCTGCTGCGCGGCAATCGGCAGGGTTGCGCCGTCGAGGAACTTCGGGCTGAGCGTCGCGCCGGTGTTGGGATGGCGGGCGCTGGCGACAGTTTCAGTGCGATGGATAATCAGGTCTTCGCGCCGGCCGCCCGGCTTGCGGGCCACCTGACTGAAGAACGCCGACATGCCGTAGTAGTCCGTCTGCACCCATTTCTCAAACGGATGGTCGTGGCACTTGGCGCACATCAGCCGGATGCCGAGAAAGACCTGCACCACGGCTTCGGAGGCATCGTCGGCGTTCTGGAAGACGCGCCAGAAATTGGCTGGCGGGGTTGCGCCGCAGCTGCCTTCCGCCGCGATGATTTCCTTGACGAAGGAGTCGTAGGGCTTGTTGACCGCGACGCTGTCGCGCACCCAGCGGTACATGCCCCAGGTGCCCTTGTCGCCCAGCAGGTCGAAACGCAGCTTGAACAGGTCGGTCCATTTCAGCGCCCAGAACTCGGCATGTTCGGGCCGTTCGAGCAGGGCGTCAATGGCCTTGGCCCGTTTGTTCTCGGCGGTGTCGGCCAGGAACGCTCGGACTTCCTCGGGCGTCGGCGGCAGGCCGATGGTGTCGTAGCAAGCGCGGCGCAGGAATTCCTCGTCGGAACAAAGTTCCGACGGCAGGATTTCCATGTGCTTCAGCTTGGCATTCACCAGCCGGTCGATGTAGTTGCTTTCCGCCGGGTTGGACCAGGAAAAGAGCGGATCGCGCTGCATGACGACCAGGTTGCAGACCGCGACCTTGTCGCCGTAGCGGGCCATGATGGCCGATTCGCCCTTGGCGGCCAGGCCGACCTTGCCGGCTTCATCGACGGCGGCCACCCGCTCGTTGCTGGAGCTGTAGCGGGTGTCGTCGGTCACATCGCGGGTGCTGCCGTCGCTGAAGCGGGCGGTGACGAGCAGTTGCTGCGCTTGATTCGGCTGATCCAGCGTGCGGAACGTCGGCGACACTTCGATGCCAACCAGCTTCACGGCAGTCGCCAGGTCGGAGCGGGCGCCTTCCTCGATCCAGCGTTGCAATGTCAGAGCGTAGCTGCTGGTCGCGTCGAAGCGTTTGCCGCCTTCATGGGAGGCTGCCCCGGTCGGCTTGAGCATCAGCAGGCTGCGGGCCGGGTCGTTGAAGCTCAGCCGGCGGCCAGTGGTGCCGCGCGTCAGCACCTGGTAATCGGTGGCGGCATCGTAGCCGCGCAGGGAAATCTTGAAGCCTTTCTTGCCGGAAGCGGCCCCGTGGCAGGCGCCGCTGTTGCAGCCGGCCTTGGCGAAGAGCGGCATGATGTCGTTGGCGAAGCTGACCGGCCTCTGATTGGCATCGCTCACGGTGACGTTGACCGTGGTGTTCTTGTCATCCGCTGTGATTTGAATCGCGGCTTGCCCGACGGCAACCGGCGCGATGACACCTTCCTCACTGACGCGTACGACCTGCGGATTGCTCGAAACGTACTTCACGGTTCGGCTGAAATCGCGAAGCGCGCCATCGGCCAGCTTGCCGGTGACGAGCAGGCGCTGTCGGTCCTCGGCATGGCGCAGGGTGACGGCGGCGGGTTCGGCGGTCAGTTCGGCCAGTTTCGCGGCAGGGGCTTGCGCGTGCGCGGGTGCGGCCCAGAGCAGTACACCAGCCAGCAGCGGAGTGACAGTGCGTGGCAGCATGTTGGATCACCCCAGAAGGATTGCGGTTGGCGGGACAGTTCAAACGCAGGCAGGTTGGAGCCGGTCAGGGACCAGGCGGGGTTGGGCAAGAGTGGATTATAAGGCAGGCGAATGAAGGAATGCGAGTCGAAAAATCGGAAATGTGCCGGGCTGGGCCGTTTCCCTCGTTCCCACGCTCCGCATGGGAACGCACTGCCGCGACGCTCTGCGTCGTGGCCTCGAACTGTCGAGCATCAGGGCAGCGCCGCGTGCGCCGCAGAACGGCGAGGCAGTGCGTTCCCACGCGGAGCGTGGGAACGAGATGGTGGTCAAGTAAGACCGCGAGCCGCAAAACGGTTGAGCCGGAACATACCGATGGGCAGCTCCGTCCGGCCGTGGTCCGCGAGGTCCGCGAGGATTTCGCCGACCACCGAGGCGAACTTGAAGCCATGACCGGAGAAGCCTGCAGCCAGGGCGACTTGCGGATACTTCGGATGCACGTCGATGATGAAATGGCTATCCGGCGTCAGCGTGTAGAGGCAGACTCGTGAATCGCGCAGCGGCCCACTCACCGCAGGCAGGTGTGCCGTCAGGAACTGCCGGCAGTCGGCTGCGTCGGCGGGCGTGACGGTGCGGTTGACCGTCAGCGGATCGGTGACGACATCGCCGCCGTCGTGGCGGGCGACCTTGTGGCCATGCCCGTCGAGCAGCGGGAAGCCGTAATAGAAGCCGCCGGGCGTCTCGGCCATGTAGATCGGGAAGACGTTGCGGCGGAAGCGGACATCGCTGGACGTGCCGTACCAGAGCAGCACCTTGCGACGCACGGTCAACGGCAAGCCGAGGTCGCGCAGCATCGCACCGGCCCAGGAACCGGCTGTGACGACCAGGCGCGCGGCGCGATATTGCTGCTGCTTCGTGGTGACGATCACGCCCTGGCCATCGATTTCCCAGGCTAAAGCCGGTTCTTCGGGGCGCAGGTCAGCGCCGGCCGCCGACGCCGCTGCCGCATGGGCCAGCACGCACTGTTCGACGTAGAGAAAACCGGCATTGCGCTCCAGGACGCCGACGTAGCAGTCATCGAACTGGAACTGCGGAAACCGACGGCGCAGCTCGGAAGCGGACAGTTCCTCGACCGGCAAACGATGTTCGGCCGCCGAGCGCCGGACGCCGGCAATCAGCTCGCCTTCGGGCAAACCGATGTTCAGCCCGCCGCATTCGGTGAACAGGTGCTGGCCCTGGAGTTGCTCCAGCTCGTACCAGCGTTCGTACGCGCGGCGCAGCAGCGGCACGTAATCGGGATGCTCGAAGTACGCCTGGCGGATGATGCGCGTCTGACCGTGCGAGCTGCCCCGGTCGTGGCCGAGCGCGAACTGCTCCAGACCGAGGACGCGCTGTCCGCGCCGGGCCAACTCAAAGGCCGCAGCGCTGCCCATGCCGCCGAGGCCCAGCGCGATGACATCGTATCCCGCTTGATTCATGGCACATTCACCGTCTGGTCATTGCAGATTGCAGTTTGCAAATTTCCGAACAAAATACGTTGCTAATTTGCAATCCGCAATTTGCAATTCCCTCTTACACCCAACCTTCCTTCGGCGCTTCCGCGCCGAACCAGCGTTCGGTGACGACCTTCTTCTTGGTATAGAACGCCACGGCATCGGCCCCGTGCGTGCCGAGGTCGCCGTAAAACGAGTTCTTCCAGCCGCCGAACGAGAAGAAGGCCATCGGCGCGGGCACGCCGAGGTTCAGGCCGAGCATGCCTGCCTGGATGCGCATCCGGAATTCCTTGGCCGCAGCGCCGGACTTCGTGAACAGCGAGACGGAGTTGCCATACCGGCTGCTGTTGGCCAGCGTGATCGCTTCATCGAGGTCCTTGGCCCGCAGCACGGACACCACCGGGCCGAAGATTTCCTCGCGGGCGACGAACATCTCGGGCTTCACGTTGTCGAAGATGGTTGCGCCGATGAAACAGCCGTGCGGATGGTTGGGCGCTGTGGCATTCCGGCCATCGAGCAGTAATTTCGCGCCCTCTTGCACGCCGCGTTCGATGCCGGCCACGATGCGCTGCTTCTGTTCGGTGCTCAGCACGGGGCAGAGGGTAGCCGATTCGTCCAGGCCGTCGCCGAGCTTGAGCCCCTTGGCACCTTCGAGAAAGGCGTTCACGACCGCGTCTTGCTGCGACTTGTCGCCCACGGCGGTCAGGACGCTGCCCGCGAGGCAGCGCTGGCCGGCGCAGCCAAAGGCAGCGCCGATCA
>JAGVLI010000549.1 GCA_020054355.1 Planctomycetales bacterium
CCGAACGCCACGACGCCCGCCGCGTGGATCGCCAGTTGCTGGGCCGCGCCGGCCGGCAGGGCGACCCCGGCAGCGGTCAGTTCTTCCTGTCGCTGGAAGACGAATTACTCGAAGGGCTAGGCCCCGACCGGCAGCAGCAGCTGGAACTGCTGGGACAGGAAGGCGGCAACGCGAACTGGCAGAGCTACGCGCCGCTGTTCCACCGGGCGCAGCGCCGCATGGAACGCCGCCACCGCGTCCAGCGCGTGGACCTGATGCACTACGAGAAGAACCGCCAGGAGACGCTCAAGGATTTGGGGGCGGACCCTTATGTGGATTGAGCGACACTCCGTTTAGCGGCGAGCTGGAGGCGAGCGGCGAACTACTTCTCTGGTGGGACGGGTACATCCAGGTCGCGGCATATCTTTCGGCACAAGCTCGGTACAATTTCCGGATGCCTGGGAATTGCCGTCGTGAGGTTCTTCCCAGGGTTGACGTAAATCGTGTGCCGCGAGCCTTCGCGCAACAAAGCGCATCCAAAACCGTGCAAGTGCTGCAAGAGCTTGCGGCGTTTCATTTCACCACCGGCGTGTAGAACCGGGTATGCAGGGCGATTTTCTCCACGAAGTCTGGCTTCTTGCCCAGCGAAGGTTTGGCCCGCGGATTGGGCGGCGGCAGGTGGAAGTCACGCTCCAGTTGATCCTGCGCCATCAGCTTCAACGCATCCCGTATCATGACGCGCGCGGAGCGCAGCGTTTTACCCTGGCTGGCGACGCCGGGAAAATCGACGACCTCGACGACGTACCAGCCGTCGTCTTGCTTGAAGAAAGCCGCGTGATACTCGACCATTCTTTGTTTCCTCCAAACCGTGTTGGCAACCAGCGCTCGCCTCCGGCTCGCGGCTAAACGAGCAGCGTTTCCAGGTGCGCCTGCACCGCTTCCGCCAGCACCTCCAGGTTGTAACCGCCTTCCAGACAGCTGACGACCCGCCCTTTGGCATGAGTCTTCGCCACCTCCAGCACCGCTTTCGTCAACGTCACGAAGTCTTCCGTTTCCAGGCCGAGCGAACCGATGGGGTCCTTCGCGTGGGCGTCGAAGCCGGCGCTAATGAGGACCAGTTCCGGCTTGATCTTCTCGGCCGCTTTCTCCAGGTTGCGGGCGAATAGGTCGTGATAGTGGCGGCGCGTGCAGGGATGATGGACGGGCGCGTTGAAGATGTGCCCCAGCCCTTTGCCCTGGCCGGTTTCGTCGTCGTTGCCGGTGCCGGGGTAGAAGCCCATGCCGTAGCGATGGATGCTGAAGAAGACCACGTTCGGGTCTTCGTAGAAGACGTCCTGCGTGCCGTTGCCGTGATGCACGTCCCAATCGACGATCAGCACCCGTTCGAGCTTGTGCGTATCGACGGCATGCCGGGCCGCCAGCGCGATGTTGTTGAAGAGACAGAAGCCCATGCTGCGGGTCGGCGTGGCGTGATGGCCGGGGGGTCGGACCAGGCAGAGGGCATTCTGGTCGGTCCCTTTCAGGACGGCATCCACCCCGGCGACGCATGCCCCAGCCGCCGCCAGCGCCACCTTGAAGGAAGCGGGACTGACGACAGTATCCGCGTCGATCCGGCCCCCGCCGTGCTCCGCCAGTTGCTTGGCGCGGACCAGCATCATCGGCGCATGCACCTTGGCGATCTTGTCCTCGGCCAGCGGTTCGTACTTGCCGGCGGTGCATTTCTTGGGCAGCCCCGCTTTCTCCAGGCGCGCGGTGATCGATCGCAAGCGCTCGGAGGTTTCCGGATGCCTGCCGGTATCGTGCTGAAGAAAGAGCGGATCGGTGTACAGAACGGTCATGGTGCGTCTCCTTCGCGGGAATGGACGCCACCATTGTAGCGAAGGGGCAGCGGCGGGTGAAACCGCTCGGAAATGAAACAAGGTGACAAGGCGCCTTCATGCGCCCTGTCACCTTGTCACCTTGTCACCTTGTCATCCTTACAGCGTCCAACCCTTGCGGTATTCCGTGTGCAGGAACTTGTTGGCGTCGGGGTTGTTAGTGAACTTCAGGTTCGGGCCGTCCCATTCCAGCTTCTGGCCCGCGACGCGCATACCGATGTTGCCGAGCAGGATCGTCTCGGTCAGCAGCGCGCCGTAGTCGAAGTTGCCCAGGGCGATGGCCGGCTTGTTCGCCTTGATGGCATCGACCCATTCCTTCTTCATGCCGCTGTCGCCGCCGCCGTTGCGCGCCAGGGTCGGCTCGGGGGCCTTCGGCTTCTCCGGCGTCCAGCGGACGCTGCCGCCGTAATCGTCGGGCGAGTAGGCGATGCCCTTGTCGCCGACCATGATCGAGCCGGAGCCGGACAGCTTCTCGCCTTCCTTCAGCACCTTGGCCAGCAGTTCCTGCGGCGGATGCACCAGCACGCCGTCCTTCCGGCCTTCGTGCCAGATGAACTTGACCGGCGGCATGTCGCCCCGCGCCGGGAACTCGAACGTCACGCGCGCCCAGGCCGGGAAGGTTTCCGGATTGACCGGCTCGCATTCGGCCGACAGGCTGGTCGGGTAGCCGAGCTTCAGCGCCATGAACGGCAGGTTGGCGGTATGGCAAGCCATGTCGCCCAGCGCGCCCGTGCCGAAATCCCACCAGCCGCGCCACTTGAACGGATGATAGACCGGGCTGTACGGCCGCTCGGGGGCCGGCCCGAGGAACAGGTCCCAGGCGACCGTCTTCGGCACCGGCGGGGTGTCGGTCGGCCGGGCCTTGATGGTCGGCGACTGCGGCCAGACCGGACGGTTGGTCCACACGTAGACTTCCGTGACCTTGCCCAGGCCGCCGGCCTGGACGATCTCGGCGGCTTCGCGCAGCGCGTTGCCGGTCGTGCCCTGGTTGCCCATCTGCGAGCAGATGCCCATCTTCTTGGCGGTCTCGCGCAGCTGGCGGGCCTCGTAGACCGAATGCGTCAACGGCTTCTGCACGTAGACGTGCTTCTTCATCTTCATGGCCATCATGGCGGCCACGGCATGGGTATGGTCCGGCGTGCTGATGACGACGGCGTCGATCGCCTTGTCGTTCTCTTCGAGCATCTTGCGGAAGTCGGCGTACTTCTTGGCCTGGGGGAACTTTTCCGCCTTCTTGCCGAGGTGGTTTTCGTCGATGTCGCAGATGCCGATGACGTTGCCGAAAGCGGCAGCCTGGTCGATGTCGGACGAGCCCTTGCCGCCGACGCCGATGCCGACGATGCCCAGCTTCTCGTTGGGCGACTGGCTGATGGCGGGCGTCAAGCCGCCGGCCACCCAGAAGCCGGCGCCGGCCGCGGCCGAATGCTGCATGAATTTACGACGACTGATGCGACGACTCATGTACTCGTTCTCCTTGTAGGGATCGACCCACCGCGCAGGCCGGGGCTTGTCCCTCAACCCGCAAGTTGCCAGTGATCGGAAAGGCGGACAACGCAGCACGCCCGAGGCAAGCCCACGGCAGGCGGAATCGCCTCCTACCTCACCACGAAACCGCGCGCTCCGCAAGCGATTTCCGGCCGGAAATCGCTGGCGGCCTTGCGGCACGGGTCGCCAGCTCGTTTCACGGACCGGGCAACACCTCCGCCCTCGCGTGAAACTGGTAAAGCGTGTAATAGGCGAAGCGGAAGCGTTTACATTGCTTGGTCTTCCGTGCTGCGCGCGGATGAACTCCCATGCACTGGCACTGCGAGGAAGGGCTGTGGTGCTTCGCGGGTCATTTCTGGTGCATTTGGGTGCCTATCCGATGCGGTATCCACGCCCAGCTTGCTGGGAGGAGAGTGACGGTAAGCTGCGCCCCTTCCCCTGGGCCTGCCAGGGACTGCGGTCGGGCGGCGGCGGAGTCAGCCTCATGGCATTAGGGTTGTAGCGTAATACCAGGAGGCCGTTCCCTCCCAGTGTTTGGCCCCGGCGGCTCAGGCCGCAGGGGCGTAGGTCTTCAGCGGGCACGCCCGGATTCGCCGGTTGACCAAGCGGGCCACGACCCGCACGACCTGGCTGTGGGCCGTTCCCGGCCCGGGCTGCCGGCCGCGAAACACCTGGCGCAGCACCGTGAACCGGTTGAGTTGGGCCATCGTATGCTCCACCACGAT
>JAGVLI010000546.1 GCA_020054355.1 Planctomycetales bacterium
ATCGCCGATGCGCCGCCGGCAGCCGTGCGCGCTCAGGACCTCGGTATCGTGGGTCAGGCAGTTGATGTCGTACCCAATTCCGCCAGGGCAGATGACGCCACCTTCGTCCGGGTCGGTGGCGCAGACGCCGCCGATGCAGAAGCCGTAGCCCCAGTGGATGTCCGGCATCGCCAGGCTGGCATGCTGGATGCCCGGCAGGAAGGCCACGTTCGCCACCTGCTCCGGCGCCTGGTCCTTCCGCAGCTGCGCCATCAGGCGCTCGTCCGCGAAGATCAGGCCATCGACGCGCATGCCTTCCTTGTAGTTCTTCGGAATCCGCCAGCAGCATTCCTCGATCTGCTCCAGCGGCCCGTGATACGTTTCCTTGCCCATGATGTGGCTCCCTCGCTCCCCTTCGGGTCGCGGCTAAACGTCAGATATCGACGATCAATTCCGCCAACCAGCCGTCGGCCGTTTGCTCCACTTTCAAGGCGTGATACGTGATCGCCTTCACTTCGTGGCTCAGCGAATGCCGGTCGCGGTCGAGCGGCTCTCCCCAGGCGATTCCGTGCAGGCCAGCTGCATCCAGCTTGACCTCGAAGCGGCCGAACAGCAGATGCTCGGTTTCGTAACGATAGAGCAATTCATTCAGCCAGTCGAACAGCAGATATTCCCGCTCATCCGCCG
The DNA here is from genome assembly GCA_020054355.1 of Planctomycetales bacterium. GTDB lineage: Bacteria > Planctomycetota > Planctomycetia > Gemmatales > Gemmataceae > JAGVLI01. The sequence continues at coordinate 667 of JAGVLI010000546.1, forward strand.
GCAGCTCGATCTGGACCTGCTGGCTCGGCCGCACGCTCGCCAGGTCCTCGACGATGGCAGTGAACAGCGCCTCGGCCGCCTCGGCAAACAGCTGCTCGAGGTTATCGGCGCGGATGCGCAATCCCAGGTCAGCGGTATGCTCGAAGACTTCGTGCATCGGTCTCCATCCCATCCTGCCAGCAACTGCGACACCGACGGTGCGTACAAGGTTCGCCCGCCGCTTGCGGCTTCGCACGGCCGGCAAGCGCTCCAGCCGGCAATTGTAAACGTAGCCTGGGCCGCGACCAAGTAGCGCGCTGAATTGTCGTTGTCGGCCTTCGTGGATCGTTCATCGATGGGCGTGACTTCATGAATGAATAGCTGATAGCTATCGGCTGATGGCTGACAGCTATTCAGTGTTTCTCACCTCCGCCCGCCTGGAGAAGCATGGTGATTTCCTGGATTTCGCGGAACACACCGGGTATTTTGAGGTCTAATAGATTGCCGGCCGCGCCCGGAGCGACGGCAGCCCTTCCCACCTTTACAACTGGAAGTTGCTCGACCACCCCCCGGCCCAGCCCAGCCTGCCACGCTGAAGGCCAGAACCAACCTGCCCGGAGGCTGAAGGAATCATGATGTTGCGTGTTGTCGCCGTCGTGCTTGCAAGTTGCACCCTGGCCCTGCCGGCCCGCGCCGCGGACTGGCCGATGTCGCATTACGACGCCCAGCGGAGCGCTGCCTCGCCCCAGGAATTGCCCCTCGAACTCCACCTGCAATGGGTGCGCCAGTATCAGCCCTTGGAAACGGCCTGGCCGGACCAGCCGAAGATGCAGTTCGACGCCGCCTACGATCCGATCATCGTCGGCAAGACCCTGTACGTCGGCTCGTCGTGGACCGACAGCATTACCGCCCTCGACACGGACACCGGCGCGGAAAAGTGGCGCTTCCAGGCCGATGGGCCGATCCGCTTCGCCCCCGCCGCCTGGCAGGGCAAGCTCTACGTCGGCTCGGACGACGGCTTTCTCTACTGCCTGGATGCCGAGAAGGGCAGCGTGGTCTGGAAGTTCCGCGGCGGGCCGGCGGATCGCCGCTTGCTCGGCAACGAACGCCTGATCTCCACCTGGCCGGCGCGCGGCGGGCCAGTTGTCGCGGACGGCGTCGTCTACTTCGCCGCCAGCATCTGGCCGTTCATGGGCATCTTCATTCACGCCATCGACGCCCAGTCCGGCCGCGCCATCTGGACCAACGACGGCGACGGCGCCATCTACATGAAGCAGCCGCACAACACCGATTCGTTCGCCAGCGTCGCCCCGCAAGGGGCGCTGACCGTGGCCGACGACACCTTGCTGATCCCCGGCGGCCGCTCCGTGCCCGCCTGCTACGACCGCAAGACCGGCAAGATGCTCCGCTACCAGCTGGCCGAGAACGGCAAGCGCGGCGGCGGCTCGGAAGTCTCCGCGATGGGCAAGCTCTTCTTCAACGGCGGCGCTGCCTTTGAAGTCGCCACCGAAAAATGGCTCGGCGATTTCGGCCGGCAAGTGGTGCTGACGCCAGACGTGGCCTACATTCACAACAAGGGCAGTCTCCGCGCTTACGATCTGAAGACGGCCGGCACCCGTACCTTCGAGACCAAGGACAAGGCCGGCAAGACCGTCAAGACGACCAAGTGGGTGATGGACGAACTGACTGGCTTCAAGATGCCGGCGGTCGAAGTCCTCATCAAGGCCGGCTCCCGCCTGTACGGCGGCGGCGAAAAGAAAGTGCTGGCCGTGGAACTGCCCTTGCCCGTCGAACCGGGCAAGGAGGCCGAAAAGCTGCCGGCCGTCACCTGGCACGAAGCCATCGAAGGCACCGTCGTCCGCCTGGCCGCGGCCGACGGCAAGCTGTTCGCCGTCACGCTGCAAGGGCGGATTTACTGCTTCGGCGGCCGGGAGGTCGCCGAGCCGGTGGTGCATGGCATTCCGACAGCGCCGGCCGTGCCGGAAGACGACTGGACGCGCCGCGCCGCGGTCATTCTGGAAAACACCAAGGTCCGCGACGGCTGGTGCATCGTCTGGGGCGTCGGCAAGGGCCGGCTGACCCAGGAACTGATTCGCCAGAGCAATCTGCAAGTCATCGTCATCGACCCGGATGAAAAGAAGGTCCAGTCGCTGCGCAACCAGCTCATCGCTTCAGGACACTACGGCACGCGCGCTTCGGTCCACGTCGGTGAGCCGGCGAGCTTCCCGCTGCCGCTCTACCTGGCCAGCCTGATGACGGCGGAAGACCTGGAGTCCATCGGCGCCGAACTTAGCCCAGCCTTGCTCAAGAAGATGTTCGCGTCGCTGCGGCCCTACGGCGGCGTCGCCTGGCTGCGGTTCGTTCGTGGCTGAAACTTAATTTGGCGCGGCCCGGTGGAGATGGCAGCTTGCTCACGCTTGCGTAGAGGGAGGAGGCTGGAATGCTCACGCTGC